>NZ_JBBNAM010000027.1:0-2718 GCF_037994425.1 Phyllobacterium sp. | reverse complement strand
GGTCGCTTTTCAAGCCCGATGCCGTGCTCGGCCGAAAACGAGCCGCCCATCCGGCGAAGATTGGCATAGACGATCGCCTTGGCGCGCTCCTTGTCGGGAAATGCCTTATCGCCGGCAACACCGATATGAAGATTGCCATCGCCAAGATGGCCGAATGCGAAACCGCGAATGCCTTCGCCGAGCTCGGCAATACCGGACTTGAACTCCTGCAGCCAGGTTTCAAGCGCCCAAAGCGGCACGGAAATGTCAAACCAGTGGCAATAAGGAGCGTTGCGGTCGATGACGCTGCTGTCTTCGCGAATGTTCCAGATGGCGCTGCGTTCCTTTTCGCTCTGGGCGATGATCGCATCGATGACGAGAGCCTCTTCCATTGCAAGGCCGAGCGCGTCTTCAAGCCGCGAGCGGCCGGCAAGCGCGTCGGGATCGTCCGTTTCAACGATAAGGTAGGCGGGCGCATGGCTGAACGCGGCAAGAGAGGCTGGCCCGAGACTTTCAGATGCCAGCGCGAAGTAGTCACGCGCCATGAACTCGGCGCGCAAAAGATGAATGCTATGCTCATGCTGAAGTTTCTGGAAAAGGGTAACGGCAGCAGTGGCGGAGGGGCAGGCGAGAAGGGCGGTGGCGGTAAACGCGTCGGCTGGTGTCAACCGCATCACCGCCCGCGTTACAATGCCGAGCGTTCCCTCAGCGCCGATGAAGAGCTGCTTGACGTCATACCCCTCGTTGCATTTGCTGACCTCGGTCAGGTCGCCCATGATTGAGCCGTCAGCCAGCACCACCTCGAGCCCGAGGATGCGCTGGCGCATCACGCCATGGCGAAACGCCTCCATGCCGCCGGCATTGGTGGCGATCATGCCGCCGATCGTTGCACTGCCACGCGCGGCGATATCGATGCCGGTGGCAAGACCTTCCTTGGCTGACGCCTCCTGCAATGCCTGCAATGTCACGCCGGCTTCAACGATGGCCGTTGCCGCCGACGCTGAAAGCCGCTCAATGCGGCTAAGCCCTGAAAGCGACAGGATGACCTCGCCGGGTTTCGAGACGGCGCCGCCGGCAAGTCCGGTGCGCCCGCCATGCGGCACGACGCCGATCCGGTGCTCATTGCACAACCCAAGAACCGCCGCGACCTCCCTCGTCGATGCGGGCACGACCATCAGCCCGGCATCGAGATTGCGCGGGTCGGATCCGGGGTGAACAAGGCTCAGAGCCTCGTCCGTCCTCACCGCGTCCACTCCGACGACAGAACGAAGTGCTTGGATGAGGTCGTTCCTGTTCATTGCGGCTCCGATGATCCACGCCTTTCAAAGACGATGCGGATCGCAAGAATGAGGGCGGTAACAAGGATGAGAACAACCGAGATCGCCGCAATGGCAGGATCGATATTGTCGCGAAGGCCCATCCACATCAACCGGGGGAGCGTAATGGCATTGACGCTGGTGATGAAAAGGGTCACGCCGATCTCCTCCCAGGAAAGGACGAACGACAATAATGCCGCCGTGGCAATGCCGAACTTGATGTTCGGAAGGATGATCCTCAAGGCGCGCGTTGCAAGGTTCGCACCAAGGCCGCGCGCTGCAAGATCGATGCGGCGGTCGACCTGATAGAGCGCAACGAGGATGAGAACGACGGCAAACGGCGTGATCATCACCGCATGGGCAAGCACAACCCCAAGAAAGGTGTCGTAGCCGACAAAGCTGTTGAACGAGGAAAGCGCGGTCATCAGGAAATAAAGCGTCATGGCCGAGACGACCGGAGGCACCACCAGGGGAAGCAGAACGAAGCCGATCAATAGCGCCGAAAAGCGCGGCTGGAACATCCAGATACCAAGGCCGAACAGCGTTGCAAGACCGGTCGCGATCGCGCTCGATAAAATACCGATGCGCAAGCTCAGCCATATGCTTTGTCCCCATTGCGGATTGTCAATCAGCGCCTGGTAATGACGTAGCGACAGCGTTCCCTGCGGCATCGAAAGGAAACGGGCAGGCGTGAATGAAACCGGCACCACCGCGATGAGCGGCATGAGCAGGAACAGCGCAACGGCGGTGGCGAGGATAAGAATAACAGGGCCTGGTCGTGACGATTGCATTATCTATCCAACGAGATGCGCAGGTTTGATGAAGCGCCGCATGAGAGCAAGAAGGGTGCCGATGAAAAGGACAAGCACGACGCTGATGGCGGCGCCAAGGCCCCAGTCCGGGCTCTGAAAAATGCGCAGATAGACGAGTTCAGCCACCATGACGCTGCGCCCGCCGCCAAGAATGGCAGGCGTGACGAAGAAACCGAGCGCGAATACGAAAACGATGAGGGCGGCACCGATCAGTCCGCCATAGGTGAGCGGCACGAAAACGCTCCAGAAGATGCGGGTGCGCGATGCGCCCATGCCGCGCGCGGCAAGCAGTACTCGCTCGTCAATGCTGCGCATGGCGGACGCGATCGGAAAGACTGCAAACGGTATCAGGAAATGCGTCATGCCGATGATGACGCCGAGCTCGTTGCGGGCAAGCGCCAGCGGTTCGCTGACGATGCCTGCCGACTGCAGCCAGGTGTTGATGAGACCACGATTGGAAAGCATCGCCAGCCAGCCGAAGGCACGCGTCAAGACCGATATCCAGAACGGGACAAGAATGCAGAACTCGGCAAGCATGCGTTGCACCGAAGAACCGCGCACCCAGACATAGGCAATGGCATAGGCGGCAACGAGCGATGCCGCCGTCACGA
>NZ_JBBNAM010000026.1:0-6150 GCF_037994425.1 Phyllobacterium sp. | reverse complement strand
GTCAGGGCATGATCGAGATCGCGCATCAGCGCCGAGCCGGAAAGGCCGCCAGTTACCTTCTTGGCAGGGCAACCCATATTGATATCGACGATGTGTGCGCCTTCGCCTTCGGCAATGCGCGCCGCCTCGGCCATCCATTTTGCCTCGCGGCCCGCGATCTGAACGACGTGAGTGCCAAGGCCGTCGCCTCTCAGCCGCAATAAATTGCCGCGCTCGCGCGTGCAGAGCTCCGCGCTTGCCACCATTTCCGAGACAACCATGCCGGCCCCGGCCTGCCACGCTAGCTGCCGGAAAGGCAAGTCCGAAACGCCTGACATGGGCGCGAGAAATACGCGATTGCGCAAAACCACGTCGCCAACGTGCAACGTATGCGTCAGTTCAACCCGCGATTTTGCCTGTTTCGTATGCAATTTCATAATAGCCTATCCTTTAGACAGGATCGTGCCTCTTCGCAAGGCAAAGTGCGTCATTAGTTGCTCCTATTTTGACGTCGCGCCGACTCAATTCTCTGGCCTTTCATCGTTGCAAAGGGTAACGGAGTTGCCATCACGGAGAGAAATGTGGCGGGAAAGACTGGTAACAAGCAGGCGCGGGTCGCAGCCGTCATCGTCGCGGCCGGGCGCGGAGAACGCGCCGGCCAAAGCGTTGAAGGGCCGAAGCAATACCGCAGGATCGGTGGCGAAGCCGTTCTCGCGCATACATTGCGTGCGTTTATCGATTGTCCGCTGATCGACGACGTCGTTGTCGTCATCCACAAGGAGGATGACATCCTGTTCGCCCAGGCGCTCGGCGACCAGACTGCACATGTCATCGCTGTCACAGGTGGACCGACGCGTCAGGAATCGACACGCCTCGGACTCTTGGCGCTCAAGGATATTTCTCCTGACCATGTCCTGATCCACGACGGCGTACGCCCGTTCATATCTGCCGACCTGCTTGAGCGGGTTGTTTTCAACCTGACGCCGCATATCGGCGTTCTGCCTGTGCTCGCAGTTTCCGACACGCTCAAAGCCGCCGGCAATGATGCCATGGTTAGTGCCACCGTCCCCCGCGCCGGCCTCTATGCGGCTCAGACGCCCCAAGCGTTTCCCTTCCAGCCGATCCTTGCCGCCCACGAGGCAGCCTTTGCTGCGGGACGATCGGATTTTACCGACGATTCCGCTATTGCCGAATGGCATGGCTTACCCGTCAGGATTGTGGAAGGGTCGGCGGACAACACCAAATTGACCTGGGCGAAGGATATCGAAATGGCCGATGAACGCCTGACGAAGCAACTCTCAGCCTATCCTGATGTTCGCACCGGCAACGGCTACGATGTGCACGCATTCGAGCCCGGAAACGGAGTGATGCTTGCCGGCGTCTTTATTGACCATGATCGCAAGCTTTCGGGGCATTCGGATGCGGACGTTGCCCTGCACGCGCTGACCGACGCACTGCTGGCAACGCGCGGTGCAGGAGATATCGGCACGCACTTTCCGCCCTCGGATCCGAAGTGGAAGGGTGCGGCATCGCATATCTTTGTCGAACACGCGGTCAAGATCGTGAAAGAGGCAGGCGGGCGCATCGCCAATGCTGACATCACCCTTATCTGCGAAGCGCCGAAGGTTGGGCCGCATCGGGAGGCTATGACCGCGGCACTATCGAAAATGCTGGGCATTTCACCCGACCGCATTTCGATCAAGGCGACGACCAATGAAAAACTCGGTTTCATTGGAAGGCAGGAAGGCATTGCTGCCATAGCAACGGCGTCCGTCATTTATCCCGGAGGACTGCCGGAATGAGCAGTCTGATCGCGGAAGCAAAGGCCATTGCCGTTCTCGAAGCTTGTCGCCAAAGCGGCATCCTGCTTGCAACCGCCGAATCGTGCACGGGGGGGATGATTGCAGCCTCGCTCACCGATATTGCCGGCTCTTCGGATGTCGTGGATCGTGGCTTTGTCACTTACTCCAACGAAGCGAAGCACGAAATGGTCGGTGTTCCCGCCGGAGTCATCGCAGCGCATGGCGCCGTATCGCAGGAGGTCGCCCTGGCGATGGCTGCAGGTGCGCTCAGCCATTCGCGCGCAGGCATCGCTATTGCTGTGACCGGCGTCGCAGGCCCGGGCGGCGGTTCGGCCGAAAAGCCCGTAGGCCTTGTTTGGTTCGGCCTTGCGCTCAAGGGAAAACCACCCGTCGCGGAGCGGCATGTGTTTGCCGATCACGGCCGCGCTTCAATCCGGCTTGCCGCCGTGAATACCGCGCTGGATATGGTCCTCAAGGCTTTGAACGACTAATCTACGTATTCGCCTGCGCGCCTGATCTCGATGGCCATGCCGATCGACTCGGGCGTCACCGGCTTGAACCCGAATTTCGCGTAAAGATATCGAGCGGGACCATCGGCGATCAAGCTGACGTAAGCGCCATCCGGCGCTTCGGTATGCAAGTAATCGACGAGCCTGGAAACGATCACCTTGCCGAGCCCCTTGCCTTGATGCTCGGGATCAACGGCAATATCCACAATCTGATAGAAACATCCGCCGTCGCCGACGATGCGACCCATGGCGACCGCGCTGGAACGATATTGAACTGTCGCGGCATAGACAGTGTTTGGGAGGCCCCGTTCGGCCGCCTCCTGGCTCTTGGAGCTCAGGCCCGCAACGTCACGCAGCCTGCGATAGTCCTCTACGGACGGCGTCCCGATTTGAACTTGATATTCCTGATCTTCGTGTTGCATCGCAGATTACCTTCATGCAGTCAGGCGATTATTCATTCCTGCCATAGATAACATCCGCACGTTTTTCAAACGCTTCGGTGAATTTCCGGAAGGCGATATCGAACATGGAGCCCATGACGAAACCGAGCGTGCGGCTTTTGAATTCGTAATCGATATAAAACTTGACGACGGAATGTTCCGGGTTCTCCGCCGGAATAAACTGCCAGCGATTGTCGAGATAGCGGAAAGGTCCGTCGATATATTTGGTCAGGATCACCTTCTCTTGCGGCTTGAGCAACACCTGGCTGGTGAAGGTCTCCCGAATGAGCTTGTACCCTACCGTCATATCGGCAATCAGCAATGTCTTGCCATGACTTTCCTTGCGTGAGCGCACCTTGAGGCTCTCGCACATGGGTAGAAACTGCGGATACGTCTCCACGTCCGCAACGAGTTCGAACATCTCCTCGGCGCGATGGATGACAGGGCGGCTCGTCTCGAATTTCGGCATCAGCTACGGTTTGCGTGCATCGCCTCGCGTGCAGCCTTCAATCGTGCAAAGTCTTCGCCGGCGTGGTGCGACGAACGGGTCAGCGGGCTTGAGGCAACGACAAGGAAGCCCTTGGTCTTGGCGATAGTCGCATAGGACTTGAATTCCTCTGGCGTCACATAGTTCAGCACCGGATGGTGCTTGCGTGTCGGCTGGAGGTATTGGCCCATCGTCATGAAATCGACGTCAGCGCTGCGAAGATCGTCCATGAGCTGCAGGATTTCGTTTCGTTCCTCGCCCAGCCCGACCATGATGCCGGATTTGGTGAAGATCGTCGGATCGAGTTCCTTTACGCGCTGCAACAGCCGGATCGAATGGAAGTAGCGCGCACCGGGGCGAACTTTCAGGTAGTTGGACGGCACCGTTTCAAGGTTGTGGTTGAAAACGTCAGGACGGGCGGCAACCACGATCTCCAGGGCCCCTTCCTTGCGCAGGAAGTCGGGCGTCAGGATTTCGATGGTCGTACCGGGCGATATGCGGCGGATAGCGTGGATTACATCGGCAAAATGCTGTGCTCCGCCGTCTTGCAGGTCATCGCGGTCGACGGACGTGATAACGACGTGCGAGAGGCCCATCTTCTTGACCGCCTTGCCGACATTTTCCGGTTCATTCGGATCAAGCGCCGTCGGCAAACCCGTCGCGACATTGCAGAAGGCGCAGGCGCGGGTGCAGATTTCGCCCATGATCATGAATGTCGCGTGCTTCTTATCCCAACACTCGCCAATGTTGGGGCAACCGGCTTCCTCGCACACCGTGACGAGATTGTGCGAACGCACGATATCGCGCGTTTCAGAGTATCCCTTCGATACGGGCGCCTTGACCCTGATCCAGTCAGGCTTTTTCAAAACCTCCGAATCCGGGCGATGTGCCTTCTCCGGGTGGCGAAGGCGCCGCTTCTGATCGATCGTGTCAAGTACCGTTACCATTATGTCTTCCTAGTTCGCGGTCCTGGCTCTGCCAAAAATCCACAGAATGAGAATTGCGCCGGCGGTAGCGACGATCAGATTTCCCAGGAATCCGTAGAACTGGAAATCAAGAAGGCCAGCCAGTGTGCCGCCGACGAAAGAACCGGCAATACCGACGAGAATGTTGGTAAGCAGCCCGTGGTTGCGGTTCATCGCCTTCTCCGCGATATAACCGGCAATGAAGCCGATGACCAGCATTCCGAAGAAACCCACACCGGGCATGCCCATGATACCGACTGGCTGATCCATGTCCTTCTCCCGCTAGCGCCCGGATGCGATGGCAATGGCGCGCAACACCAGCGCCCATATAGCACCGAAAAGAAAACCGCCCAAGCCGCACGCAAACGTGACGACCCAAACACCAATCCACCCGCCTATCGCCGTTCCGTTCACGGATATGGTGTTACCGGACAGCAGACTCAAGGCAGATGGCACGAACCCGATCAGCAGGCCGACGATGGTCGACCACTTGAGGACCGCCCATGCGAGATTGGTCCAGGGCCTGCTGTCGTTTATGATCAATCCGCCATCTTTCCGTTAGGCGTTCAACACACGGCCATACGCGTCGAGCACGCTTTCCTTCATCATCTCGGAGAGGGTCGGATGCGGGAATACGGTGTGCATCAGCTCCTCCTCAGTCGTCTCCAGATTCATGGCGACCACGAAGCCCTGGATGAGTTCCGTCACTTCCGCACCGACCATATGGGCGCCGATCAGCTGGCCGGTCTTCTTGTCGAAGATGGTCTTGACCAGCCCCTGGTCTTCACCCAACGCGATGGCCTTGCCGTTCGCGGCGAACTGGAAGCGTCCGACGCGGATCTCACGCCCGCCTTCCTGGGCCTTTGCTTCCGTCAGTCCGACAGACGCAACCTGAGGCTGGCAGTAGGTGCAGCCTGGGATCTTGTCCTTTTCCAGCGCATGGACGCCAGGGAAGTTCGCAATCTTTTCGACGCAGATCACACCCTCATGCTCCGCCTTGTGCGCGAGCATGGGTGGGCCGGCCACATCGCCGATCGCATAAATGCCTGCGACATTGGTCTTGCCATAGCCATCCGCGACGATGCAGCCACGATCGGTCTTGATGCCAAGCGCCTCCAGTCCCAGGTTCTCAATGTTGCCCTGGACGCCAACGGCGGAAATCAGCCGTTCGGCCGTGATCTTTTCGACCTTGCCGTCCTTGGTTTCAACATGAGCGGTAATGGAGTTCGCCGCTTTCTCAACCTTGGTGACCTTGGCGTCAGTTATGATCTTCATCCCCTGCTTTTCGACCTGCTTGCGGGCGAAGGCCGAGATTTCGGCATCCTCAACCGGCATGACAGTCGGCAGAAGCTCGACCACAGTCACGTCCGCACCCATGGTTCTGTAGAATGAAGCGAATTCTATACCGATGGCGCCTGACCCCATGACCACCAGCGACTTCGGCATTTCCGGTGGAACCATCGCCTCGAAATAGGTCCAGATCAGTTTGCCATCTGGCTCGATACCCGGGAGCGCGCGGGGCCTCGCGCCAGTGGCGATTATGATATGATTAGCCGTATAAGTACCTTCGCCAAGCGTGTTCTTGGGTACCGGATTCTGCGGCTCCATAGGCTTCTTCGAGGTCTTCGAAACAATGATCTCGCCGGGCTTCGAAAGCTTCGCTTCGCCCCAGATCACATCAACCTTGTTCTTCTTCATCAGAAAGCCAACGCCACCGTTGAGGCGTGCCGAGACGCCGCGCGAACGTTGCACGACGGCTTTGATGTCGGCGGAAATCTTGCCTTCGATCGTGAGACCATAGTCCTTGGGGTGCTGGCCGTAGTGAAAGATTTCGGCGGAGCGGAGAAGCGCTTTTGTCGGTATGCATCCCCAATTCAGGCAGATGCCACCAAGATGCTCACGCTCGACGATAGCGGTCTTGAAGCCGAGCTGCGCGGAGCGGATCGCGGTGACATAGCCGCCGGGGCC
>NZ_JBBNAM010000025.1:0-10871 GCF_037994425.1 Phyllobacterium sp. | reverse complement strand
GGAAGCAAGTGCCTCCAACGACGTCGCGAAAGCCGCTGGTGCTGAGCCAGGCATCGACCCCAACACCACCAGCTCAATCTCGGTCGGCGGCAAGCCGAAGGGCAACAATGGGTTCGGCAACGGCGACCAAACAGCTCCCGGCGGTTCCGGCGCTCAAAACAATGCCGAAAACGCTACTGGCACGAAGGGCCACGGCGGCAAAGGCTAGCGCTAAAATACCCGGGCAAGTTTTGACAAAGAGCTTGCCCCAACTTACCCCTCGCGAATGAGGGGGCTGCTTTTTTGCAAGGGAAATGCCAGCGGCTTGCAGAACGGTGTATTTCGCTTTGAGGACGGAGTGATCATCCGCATTGACGAGGATGGCTTCGACCAGCGGATCGAACGCATCGAACGCCGCCTCGAATTGGTGGAGTGGCCAGTCTTTTGCCGATGGCCTTCTTCCTATTCAGGGAAGGAACGCAGGGAACGAACCGGTTTGACAAGCCGACCGGACTCTTGCTGCAAGCGGCTGAATAACGTCGAAACGGACTTCGGTCCGTCGCTGGGGGATGAGCAATTCGAGCCTGATGATGACGCGCAATTTAGCAACCAAAAGAATGACAACGACAAGAACTATTGGGTCGGTAGTGCTTCCGCGCCGTCAGCACGACGCATCCATGCCCGAAGCCGCTGGACTAATTGGGCCGCGCTAGCGGTAAGTTAGCAATATTTCCCCGCCAGATTCCGTCCCAGCCGCTCATGCAGTTCCGTCATGATTTCGGAGAAGGAAAGTTCGCGCTCGTAACTGCCATCGTCCGCGACGGTGACGATGACGGCGACGCCATCGGCCCTTATGGCCAGAACGGTTTCGTCGGCAGATTCCGGCTCGGCCTCGTCGATGCCGGTGCGCCATTTGGTATGGTGCAGGCGGTTGCGCGTCGTCATTTCGACCACCGCTGGATGACGGACACTGCCTTGCGCAGGCCATCCAATTCGGCGCGAAGGGCGACGATATCCCGCCGCAACAACTCGTTTTCGCGGCTCAAACTGTCGCGCGCGGCTTCCATTTCGAGAGCGGTTTCGCGCATTTCCAGCTTCAGGGATCGGCGCAGATCGGCGAGCCTGTCGTCGAAAGTCTCGCACTGCTGCTCGATGATGCCGATGATTTCCGCCCGCTGCTCGCCGACGATCTGGGAAATGGTGCCGATGACAACATCGGGATCGAACCTGATTTTCGCCGGGTCGAGCAACCGTTCGCCCACTGGGATTTTTTTCGTCTCGCTCATTGGTGCCGTTCCTTCAACGCCTGCTTCAGCTTGTCGAGTTTCACCCGAAGTTCGCAGATAGCGAGCAACGTCTCGCCAAGCAGCAGCGCGTAGGCGGAACGGGAAAGAGAAGAAGCCGGCGCGGCACTCTCGCGTCCGGCCCCTTCCGCCGCGTCAGCCGCTGACTTGTGGCTTGCGGTTTTCGCGGTACTGACCAGCTGAATCACCATGTCACACCTGTGATCGTTGCGATTCTGCCGTTCATGCGCATCGCCCAGGTGCAATCGAAGAGCGCGCGGATTCCAATCAAATCCTGCTGCCAAGACTCGACGTCGGCGTGGTGCCGAACGGATCGACCGGCACGGAATCCGCGGTGACCAGCGTCGCCTGCGACGTCACGTCGAAACTGGGCGTGTCGGTTTCGCCGGAAAGGAAATCGGCGGCATCGAGGGCCACGACGGATTTCGCGGCGAGTGAAGGCGTCGAAATGATGGTGACGCCAATAAGGCCGGGGGCCAGTGTCAGGGCGCGGACTCTTTCGGCTTCCGGCATAAGGTAAATCAAGTCCTGCGGCGCGGCGACTGCGCCTGCCAGCTTGCCGAGATCGCCAGAAAGTGCGGCGGTGCTGCCGCCAGCCGTCGCGGCGAGCGGGGTGACGCCATTGAGCAGACCGCCAGGCGAAACCGCTGTGGGAGCGGATGCGCCCATCATGATGCCGTCTATAGCGGCGGCGGTATCTTCGGCGATGGCCTGCCGGATGACGGCTTCGATGCTCGGCGTCGAACGGCGGGAAAGTTCGGCGGTAAAAATCGAAATCACTTTGGCCGCGCAAGGCGCGATGCTGGTGGCGGCAAGACTCAAAGCGCGAACCGGAATTCCCGCAGCTTCGCCGACGAACACGCCGCTGATATTGGCAGGACCACGGCTCAAGACCTTGATTGTGCCGATACCGGCAAACGACAAGCGCAGGCCGCGCGCCGCCAGTGCGGCATAGGTGCTTTTCGGTGCCAGCATGGCGACGATGCCGGATGTGCCCTGTTGCGCCAGTTCGGCCGCCCAGCCTGCAACGGTGGTCTGTGCGGGTTGCGTCGTCGCTCGTGCGACGAAGGCCGGCAAATCCTGCATGACGTCGATGATCTTCTGCGCCTGTCCCTGCGGATAGCGGGCGTTGGCCACCTGCACGATATCGGCGTTTTTTCCCTGATTGTTGCGGTCGTGGCTAAGGAAGGCGACGACCAGGGCGCGGATAAGGGTTGTGGCGGCATCGTCGCGGCGGCTGGTGCGGACGGCGCGCGACAGGCCGATGCACAAATCCTTGATGTGGCTGAGTTCGCGCAGGGCGGTGGATGTGTCGTCCATAAAAAAACCCTCCAGCCGTGTGCAGGAAGGGTGATTTTGTCGTCCAGCCTGCCGATCGACCAAAGTACACGGCAACAACCACGCTAGCTGCGTCGGCGTAACCTTTGTGTTACATCGAAAAGGAAATTTCGCTTTCCGCGCGGCAGTTTGTGGATTCTATACTACGCGACGGCTGGTAATTATCAGCGAATCCGGATAGTTAATCGCCATTGCTCTGAAGAAAAGTTGAGATTAACCCCGGTTCGCGCGACTTTGTGGAAGCCGGAAAAAGCAACAATATTTCGTTTCGAGCCAACTTCACGCAACATAAATACGCGGAAACTGGAAAAGAGTGGCCCACGCGCTCCCCAGACGGGGGCGGATGTTCCCTTTTCGTTCCCCCCCTACCTTCGGCATTCCCCACTCTGCAAGTCAATGCAGAAGACGAAAGTTGTCCGCGCATACGCCACGCACATAGTTGATGACCAGAGCGATAACTTGCTGTTTCTCGTCGTCGTCAAGGCAATCAGGTATGATCGCGGCGTTGTAACCGGCGAGAAACCAGACAATGTGGGTGAGATCATCTTCGCATTTGGCATCACGCAGCATGGTGATGACTACATCGGTAAGCGTCCAGCCAGAGTTCTCGTCGGGCACATGTATCAGTTCATGGACATAGGCCATCGCCCGTTCACTTGCGGTCGTCATCGTCTTTCCTTTTTGCTCGAAAGGCCGGTCTTCGTCGACCTGCACTTGCGACGCCAAGAGTCGAGCAGGCCAATAGGTTCAATCATGATGTAGATGATGCTTTGATGGTTGAAGCGATTGATGATGTCGATAACCCCAAGGATGTGGTCTGCGATAAGGCGATAGGTATGGTCACGGCGCAGGCCGGGAACGTCATCATCTTCCTGATGGGTGAGAACAGATACGCGCCAGATCATCGCCGAAATTTCCTTCCTTCCTTCCTCCCCACAAGTAGTCGCAAACTTTTGTGAGTAGCCTCGCGCGTATAATGTTTAACTAGGTAGGAAGGTGGGTAGGTGGGAAGGAGCCCCCTAAAAACGGCGTGCATTGAATCCCCCCTTAAACCCACTGTTTTCCTCCCTCTCTTCGGCTTCTTCCTCGATGTCGGGAACGCCCTTCTGGTAGACCCAGCGCGGTTTGCCGCTCTCCTTGTTCCATTGTTTTCTGCGGGTGCAGCCCAACAGCCGCAGCACTGCGCCGACGCGCATCTCGTGGGTGCGTTCGCGCCGCGCCACGGGGATATCCAAAAGTTTCAGCACATCCGCAGTGGTGAACTGGTTGCCGGTCACGCGGCTATCGACGTACATGGCGATATCGTCGTGCCATGGGTCGCGCTCAAGCCGGTCGTCCTGGTGCATGGCGGCGGTTTTTTCGATCTTGCTGCTGAGCCACCATTTTTCGCCGCCTTGCCAGGCGTCATAGGCTTCCGCCCATAGCTGATTGACGATCTTGCGAATGTCGCCAAGTTTGATTGCGGTGATACGCACCGGCCAGAAGCGCCGGTTGCCGGTGGTATCGTGGAAGTAGACGTCGGAATTGGTGCTGCCGACCAGCACGCATTGTCGCGGCGCAACGATATCGGAACGGCCATAGGGCGGACGGAATCTGTCGGTCTGGCAGGACAGGAAATCCTTGACCGCCTCGACTTCGGACTTCTTGAACTGGGCAATTTCGGCGAGTTCCACAATCCAGACGCCCATCAGGTGCTGGCGGGCATCGCGTGAGCCGAGATTGTGCGGCAAACTGTCGGAAAACCACGCGTCCCTGACGGCCAAGGTCCGCAACAGGCTTGATTTCAGCGTGCCCTGTCCACCTTCAAGGATCACCGCATGGTCGTTTTTGCAGCCGGGTTCGAAGACGCGGGCCACCGCTGAAATGAACAGGCAGCGAGTCACCGCTTCGACATATTGCCGAGCCGCCGCTTTTTCGTCGCCGGTATCCCCATTGATCGCCGCGCCGCAGTAGTCGACCAGGAAGCGGGACAGGCGCTTGACGCCGTCCCATTGCAGCCCCTGGAGATAGTCTTGGATCGGATGATAGGCGTGCGCCCGCGCTTCCAAATCGATCACCTCGCGCACCATGCCGCGGCTGATGCGGACAAAACCGCGACTGTTCAGATGCTCGGTCAGTGCCGTGTCGTCGGTATCCTGCCACTCGCGCGGCTCGAATGACTTCGGTGCTTTTAGGCCGGGACGCGGGATAGGCCGCACCAGCATGATCCGGTGCGAAAAGGAATCGAAGCACACCAGATCCTTGGTGAGTCCGTGCCGGTTGAGTTCCTGTCGCACCTGCAACGGGTTGGCAACGCGGCTCTTGGCGGGCGGCGGCGTCATATAGACGATCTTTTCGTCCTCGCTACTGCTCATAGCCACGCCTCATCGGCAAGATCATTGCCCAATTTGCTGGAAAAACGGATGCAGGCCTCTTTTCCGGCACCGCTCCAGCGTTCGCCGCATTCCTGCGCCGCAAGCAAGCCAGCCTGGTCGTGGTCGGCGCAGATACTCAGGTGTTCGATACCCGGCAGCACGGGGAAGGTGCGTAATGCACCAGCGGTCGATGTCGCCCATATCGGACGCAGACCACGCTTCCACGCTTCAAGGCCGGTTTCGACGCCTTCCGTCAGGAACAGCCCTTCGGTCACCAGTTCGTCCGGCGTCAGTTTGATGACCTTGCCGAGTGGACTGCCGGACATTTTCTTGCCGAGATGCCCCGATCCGTCTGCGCGAAGCCGCGTCCGGTGCAGGGCCATGGGTGGCGCGTCAGGATCGGTGTCACCAATAATCGGTGCATAGCGGCACAACATGACCGCCGCGCGGATGACAATGC
Organism: Phyllobacterium sp.; assembly: GCF_037994425.1. Classification (NCBI taxonomy): domain Bacteria; kingdom Pseudomonadati; phylum Pseudomonadota; class Alphaproteobacteria; order Hyphomicrobiales; family Phyllobacteriaceae; genus Phyllobacterium; species Phyllobacterium sp. Next base: position 5,436 of record NZ_JBBNAM010000025.1, on the reverse strand, counting down.
CGTGCTCGTTCTGCCATGGGCAGGCCGGATGGAAGCGAATGGTACGCATCGCGACGTCATCAGGCAGGATCAACCCACGCCGGTTGAGATAGGTTTCTACCAAAGTGCCTTGCGGGACCAGCGCTTCACGCCACAAGCGGGCAATCTTTTGCTGCTCGCTCTTCGTCTCGATGCGAACGTTGCGCTTCGACGGTGGTGCGATGCTGCGCTCGTGGCGGCTTTCGAACTGCGGCATACCGCAGAGCGCTTTGACATGATCCCGACATGTCATCCAGTCGTCGTTGGCAAACGAACAGACAGAGAATGAACCGTCAGGCTTGAAGTGAACGGAAAGCGAGCGGTCTTTCGGGCTATGGCCAGGACCGGGACACCGAATCCGGTCACCGTGCAGTTCGCCGCCAAGGCGGCCGGCAAGGTCAGTGATAGGCAGCATTGCGGAACCCTTTCGTTAGCTGGGTCCGCACGCTTCGAAGAAATTGCCGAAATGGCCGAAATGCCTTATATATCAGACCGCCCCTTCGAGAACGGCACTTTCCCTATTCCAAGCATCCCGGCCCTTCACGCTGCTCCTTCGGCGTGCGGGGCCTCATTCCTTTGTGGTTCCTTTGGTATTGCCTGCTTGTTTTCCCCATAATCCATGATATATCCTATGGGATACCCTTTGGAAACCCTATGGGACGGTCAAAATGGAAAGATTGGAAATCGGCAATGCCGCCGTCTGCATCGGCTCTACCAAACAGAGCATTCAGAAATGGCTGCTGAAGGGTCAGATAACACTGCCGGACGTGAGAGCTGAAAAAGGCCAGCGCGCCACCTTCTCTGCCTTTAATCTCTGCTTTTTGGGCCTGCTCAATCAATTCATCACCTATGGCGTCGGCGTCCGTGCCGCGAATTCCCTTGCTCAGTCCGTCTTTCAGGATGAAACGCTGCTGCTGGAACCCACCGACGACCTGTTGGCCAAGGTTCAGAACAGGTGGGTTTATCTCACGAAAACCCATGGTGAGTGGAAAGTCGGCGTATGGCAGCGGGTGGCGCTGGATAGGCCTTCTACTTTGGTTATCGATTTGACCGCCCTGTTCAGCGACGTTCTCGGACGCGCGGCAGAAATCGGCAAGAACAAGGTGGCCTAAGTGGCCAACTACGTCATCCAGCGCAACGTGAAGACTGCCTTGAAGGCAGCACGACAGGCTGGCGTGCCAATCAATCCATCAGATTCGACGGGGACGGAACATTCGAGCTTCTCGTCGGTGACCCCGATATCACCGCTGACGAAAACATACTGGAAAGGAAGAAAAACTCATGGGACGGCCCAAGACTAAAAATCGGTTCCCCGGCACGCGCTGGGTCAGAGACCGAAGCGGTGCAATCAAGTATTGCTACGTCACACCCATCGACGGCGGACCGGAAATCCGCGTCCACGCCCAAACTGACACGCCGGACTGGGAGCGCGAATACTTAAAGGCACGCGGCGGTGAAGCACCAGTAAGGCCGCTTTCATCACGTCGCGGTTCGGGAATGAACATGACGTTCAGCGAAGCGGTCGAGCGTTGCCTGCGTTCGATCCCCTATAAGAATCTCGCCCCTGACACGCAATACAAGCGCAAGCTACATTTGAGGCGGATGGCGGAACAGCGCCCTAATGCCATTCTCGGCGATCTCACCAAGGCATACCTTGCCGACTTCCTTGGTGATTTGCGGCCTCTTCAGCATCGCGCTCATATCGATTCGATCAGGACGCTGTTTCGCAGCCTCGATCTTGAAGATCCAACACGTGGCTATATCTTTCCGAAGCCGGTCGAAAGCAAAGGTTTCAGAACGTGGAAAGAAGGCGATCTCGAAAAATTCCGCGACCGCTGGCCGCTCGGCAGCCTGGAAAGACCATTTTCGAACTTGGCTATCATACCTGCCAGCGCAAGAGCGATCTGATCCGCATGAAATGGAGCGACATCATCACTTTGATTGCCGATGACGGCCAAACCTATGAGGCCATCTATGTCCATGCCCAGCACAAGACGCAAGAGACCGTTGTGATTCCGGTGGACCCGGATTTGCGGGAAGCGCTCGACGCTTACAAGGCCGAGATGCAGGAATGGCTCGATATGATGGAATACAAGAAGCTCAACGAGCCTTCATATGCGGGCGTTCTCGCCCAATACAAGGGAAATAGCCGCCGCCAAGCCGCAGACGATCTCATTCTGCTTTCGCATCTCGGCTATCCGCTGACCCCAGCCAATTATCACAACGTCATGCGTCCGGCATTCATTGCCGCTGGCCTGCCTGTCTTCAAGAAGGGTATGGAAACCCATCAGCACACCTTTAGCGGCCATGGTTTGAGAAAAGGCGGCATGAACGGCATTGCAGAAGGTGGCGGCAACGTCTTGCAAATCATGGCGATCAGCGGTCACAAATCGCCGAAGCACGTCATGCATTACGTGCAGGATATGGAAAAGCAGAGGGCAGCAATTCAAGCCGTCCAGCTGCGTCGCGCCAGTCTCGAAAAGCGGCAGGCCGACAGGGCCAAAGCCGCAGGCGCATCGAGCAACATTGTCTCGCTCAAAGGGGAACGAAAGTAGAACCCTGTTTGAGAAACTAGCCCCGTTTTGGGGTTCCATGTTTGAGAAACCACGATCTAACCTATTGATATTTCGTTCTTGCCATACTCGGTGCCATCGTCTCATAGTCTTCGGTGTAGTCGCCGGTAATCATAAGGATCTTGGTGCGTGGCATTGTGGCTTCCTCCCAATCTGAAACGGAGAAAGCCTAGCAAATGCCAATCGCCTAGCGGTACTAGCGGGATACTACCGAAAAATTTTGATCGAGCCGAGCCGATGCACGGCTCTAACTTCGCGCAAGCTTCGGCCTCTATGGTTCTGTTAGCGGATCGTGGTGGGAATCGATGGAAAAGAACATAAGGCAGACAATTGAGCAGCTTTTCGCCGCGTTGAAGAAGCTTGGGGCACGGCGCCTGATCGCCCTCGGCATTGTCGGTGTGACGCTGTTCGGTGCCATACTGGCATCGAGCTTCTACCTTAATCGCCCGCAATACGAAACGCTTTACGTCGGTCTCAGCCGCGATGATGTGAACCGCATGGGCATGGCGCTTGGCGAAGCGGGCATCCCTTTCGATGTCAAATCCGACGGAACATCGATCCTCGTCCCCTTCGGCAAGGCCGATCAGGCGCGCATGTATCTTGCTGAAAAAGGCCTGCCCACCAGCAACAACGCCGGCTATGAACTCTTCGACAATATGGGATCGCTTGGCCTCACATCGTTCATGCAGGAGATCACGCGCGTACGTGCGCTCGAAGGTGAGGTTTCCCGAACGATCCAGGCAATTCGCGGTATCAAGGCAGCGCGCGTTCACATTGTACTTCCTGAGAAGGGAAGCTTCCGCCGCGGGGACCAGGCGCCGTCCGCCTCTGTCGTCATTCGCACCGAGGGGGATTTTGCCATCGAATCCGCCCAATCGATCCGCCAGCTTGTAGCCGCCGCGGTGCCGCAGCTCACCGCGGCCGAGGTGACCATTCTTGACACCAACGGCCGTCTTCTCGCGTCGAAGGATGATGGAACGAGTGCTGGCGCGGTAATGTCGGCCACACTCGAACAGAATGTCTCGGCCTCAATTGACGAAAACATCCGTAAGGCACTCGCGCCCTATCTCGGGGTCGGTCACTTCCAGAGCAGCGTACAGGTGACGCTTGATACCGATCGGCGTCAGACCAACGAAACCGTATTTGATCCTGAATCGCGCGTCGAACGTTCGGTGCGGGTCGTCCGCGAGAGCGGCGATTCGAAGAATTCGACCAGTGACAACGCAACCGGCGTCGAACAAAACATCCCGCAGGAAGAGATTGCCAGCAAGAATGGCGACAGTTCGTCGGAAAAGACCGATAAGCGCGAGGAATTGACCAACTACGAACTGAATTCGAAAACGGTCTCGACCACCAGCGACAGCTACCAGATCAAGCGACTTTCGATCGCGGTCGTCATCGATCAGACGCGTCTGATGCAGACCGCGGGCACGACTCCTCCGCCCGCGAACTTCGTTGACCAGCAGATCGCCAAGATCACCGAGCTGGTGGCAACGGCTGCGGGCCTTGATCAGAAACGGGGCGACATCATCAACGTAACCGCTGTCAATTTCATGGAGACGGCGGACGAACACATGGAACCGACATCGACGCCCTTATCGGAAATGATCTTCCGCCAGGCTGGCAGCTTCGTCAATGCTGCCGCTCTTGTTGCCGCGGTTGTCCTCATTGTCTGGTTCGGCGTCCGGCCATTGATGCGTGAGATTGGCAAGGGGCCGGATGTGCCGCAAACCGCCGGCGCCTCGGCTCTCAACATTCCGAACGTTGCAACAGCGACCAATCTTCCCGTCGTTGCGCCAGTTCGCTCGGAACAGAGCATGCCCTATGACGATCTCAGCGAACTCAGACGGCGCATGCGTGTCCCGGCCCAGAACCGTCTCGAGCAGATGATCGACATGGATGAAGAGCGGGTGGCCGCGATCCTGAAACAATGGGTTCACGAGGCGGCCTGAGATGAGCGCACGATCCGTAGCCAGCGTCCTCACCGACTTCGCCCCGAAGCGGGTGTCGGCAGATCGCGTCACGGTTTTTACCGGCACGCGTGAGCGAACGGTTTCGCTAGAGGAAACAGCAGAGCCCGCAGAGGAAATCGTCGACATCATCGATTATGAGTTGAAGGTCAAGGAAGCCTTTGCGGCCGGACGCGAGTCGGGGCAGGCGGAAGCGGCCGTGCTCTTTGAGGCCGAGAAGGTCAGGCTGGAACGGGAGTTCCAGGAACAGCTCGCCGCGGCAGATGCCACCTTCCTCGCGGACACCGGCGCACGTCTTGCTGCGCAACTCAGCGAAGGCCTGGGGGCCGTAGCTGCCGAGCTATCGGGCGCATTGGCGGCGGTGCTTACGCCACTCATCGAGACCAAGCTACGCGAACGCGCAATCGAGGGATTTGTCGCCGAAGTCGAGCGGCTGACGCGAGGGTTCGACGGACTGCTCGTTGATGTTTCCGGCCCCCGCCATCTGCTTGATGCGTTGCGCGCCAGGCCTGAGATCGATTCGATCCGCTTCACCTTCAGCGAAGCCAGTCAATCGGAACTCTCCCTGAAATTGGATGATGTCGTTATCGAGACCCGGCTTGGCCGCCTGATCGACGCGTTGAAGGATCAAAGCCGATGAACATCGACCCTGAAACGCACCGTGAGATCGTCATTGTCCGGCGAGGTCGCGGGGACGGCGAGGAAGGGCACCATGGCGGTGTCTGGAAGATTGCCTATGCTGACTTCATGACGGCAATGATGGCGTTCTTCCTCGTCATGTGGCTGATCAATGCCGCCAATGAGGAAACGAAGGCGGCCGTCGCCAGCTACTTCAATCCTGTAAAGCTGATGGACCGGCAAGCGCAGCCTAAGGG
>NZ_JBBNAM010000024.1:0-26561 GCF_037994425.1 Phyllobacterium sp. | reverse complement strand
GCGAGCCATTGGCGCTGCCCTGAACGGCTGCGACCTCGATCATACCAGCAAGACCGGCAAAACTTCCCGCGAGCGCCGTGAAGCCGACGATCAGCCGGCCAACGGGCAAACCCTGTATCTGTGCGGCCCGCACATTTCCGCCGGCGATGCGTGCTGCAAATCCAAAACTTGTGGCCTCAATAAGCACCCATGAAACGATGCAGGCCACGACACCGATCGCAAGGCCCCAATTGACATCCATGCCAGGCATATTGCCGAGCATGTAGTGCGCGGGCAGGGGCGTGGTGGAGGGCTTGTTAAGGCTGGCGGGATCGCGAAGCGGACCCTCGATGAACTGGTTCATGAGCGCGATGGCGATATAGGCCATCAGCAATGAGGCGATCGTCTCGTTGACACCGCGATAATAGCGCAGCACACCGGTAAACCCGATCCAGACGCCGCCCATGACCATACCAGCCAACGCCATCAGAGGAAGAACAATGATTGGCGGCAAAACGCCGGTCAGGGGCAGTGCCGCCGCTGCAGCGCAGACACCGCCAAGAACAACCGCGCCTTCGCCGCCTATGATCACCAGGCCCAGCCGCGCAGGGAGCGCAACACACAGCGCCGTCAGGAGGAGTGGCGCTGCGCGACTGAGGCTGTTCTGAACCGAAAACCAGCTGCCAAAACCGCCAAAATACATGAGTTTGAAGAGGTCTGCCGGCGATTTGCCGACGGCCATAATGAAGATCGAAAAGAGCGCCATACCCGCAAGGACGGCGCCCAGTGAGATTACGACCGGCTCTGCCCGGCGCGCCAGCCACTCAAGGATGGAACGAATGGATCCTGCGTGACCGGAAAATGGAGTGAGTGATGGAACGTTCGCTTCGATCGCCATGACGCTCTGCCCACTTCTTCAAGACGTCGAACCGACAACACCTTCGACGAGATACGCCATGCTTTCCAGTTCGATCGCGTCTTCGGCGAAGGCCTTTCCGGCAGCAACAGCTTCGCCGCCTTTGTTGTCCTGAATTGGTCCTTTGAACACCGAGAAATTGCCGGTCATCATGTCCGCAAGGGTCACGTCGAATTTCTTGCGGGCTTCATCGGAAACGCCAGGTCCAAGCGGGCTCATTTTCACGAAGCCATCCTTCAGTCCGCCCCGGACGAAATTGCCGAGCTTTTCGCCAGCCTGTGCCTTCTTGACGAAATCGGAATAGACATTGCCCCACGCCCATTCGGCGCCCGTAAGATATCTTTCCGGAGCCAGCGGGCTTTGATTGGCATGATAACCGCACACGAACGCGCCACGCCCGGCTGCGGTTTCGACAACCACCTTCGGGCTATCAACATGGCAAGTGATGACATCGGCCCCTTGGTCAATTAGCGCATTGGTGGCTTCGGCTTCCTTCACGGCCAACGACCATTCGCCGGTGAAAATCACCTGGCAGGTGATCGACGGATCAACCGATCGTGCGCCAATCAGGAACGAATTGATATTCTGCAGGACTTGGGGAATCGGCTTGGCGGCAACGAAGCCGAGCTTCTTGCTCTTGGACGCGTAACCGGCGGTGATGCCATTCAGATATTGGCCCTGCCCGATGTACCCGAAATAGGAACCGGTATTCATCGGATTTTTCCCGTCCTGCCATAGGCCACCGCAATGGCGGAATTGTACATCTGGATATTTCTTTGCCATTTCCAACATGTGGGGGTCGAAGTAGCCGAACGAAGTGGGGAAGACGAGACTAGCTCCGTCGAGATTGATCATCGACTCCATCGTCTTTTGAACATCGACGGTTTCCGGAACGTTCTCTTCCTCGACGACCGTGACACCCGACAACGCCTTGATAACTTTGGCACCTTCTGCGTGCGCCTGGTTGTAACCAAAATCATCTTTTGGACCCACATAGATGAAGCCGACCGTGAGAGGGTTGTCGGCTCGGGCAGCGTCTACAAGAAAGGAGGGCGCAAGGCCTATGGCAGCGGCACCTCCGACTGTCGATTTGAGGAAACGGCGGCGATTCATGGGCAAGAGTCTGGTCATTGCGAGCTCCTCGCGGCGGATGCCGATTTTAGTTAGGTCACGAGAAACTGTATGCACGATTCATGCCAAAGATTAAGGTATTGTTTTCGAACGATATTTTCGACTATTGCTCTGTCAATTGGACAAACTGCATGCACTAATCGACAATTATGACTGTTTTTTAGGCGTTGTTAAAAAAATGATCCCAGTATCTCGCACAGTTATAAGGCAAAAACGGCATGAATTCTTTTGTTGAGTAGATTTATCGCCTGTTTCGCAGAGATTCCGGCAATGGTTGACATCAGCGAGCAAGCCATTACATCTGTATGCACTATGCAGATTCGAAGCGCGAAGCTGGCGAGAAAAAAAGAGATAATTCGGTCGGGAACCACCGTTGAGCAGATGGTGCGTTCAATTGCCGATCTGATAATTACCGGTGCCATGCACCCTGGGGAACGGCTCGACGAAATTTCGCTGGCCAATCGTTTTGAGGTTTCCAGAACCCCGGTGCGCGAGGCCTTGAGCCAACTCTGTGCCAGCGGCCTTGTCTGCCGGCAGCCTAACAAAAGCGCGATCGTCACCAATGTGACGCAGAAGCATCTTGCATCCATGTTCGAGGCCATGGCCGAGCTGGAGGCAGTTTGCGCCCGCCTTTCGGCTGAGCGGATGACGGTCGATGAACGTCGCATGCTTGATGCCGAACACACGGCGTCGGCGCGCCTCGTTTACAGCCGCTGCGAGGACGAATACGAAGCGCACAATATCGAATTTCACACGCGCCTTTATCGGGGTGCGCATAGTGAGCACCTGGCGGAACTCGCCAATCAGACCCGAGCAAGGCTTGCACCGTTCCGCCGTGCGCAGTTTCGCATCCCCGGCAGGTTGGCACGGTCCTATCAAGAACACGACGTGGTCGTTACGGCGATACTTCGGGCAGATGGTCCTGCAGCGAGCCTTGCCGCCTATACCCATGTTTCCATTGTCAGTACCGCCAGCACGGTTTTTGCAGACACAGGCACCGATTAAGCCATCGCGACCGGACTCCCGGAACGTCGGCCTATGGTCCGAGCGGTCACGGCGATTGTTGACATTGGCACGGACGCGGAACGTGAGGCCGAAAGGGATCAGCCGAGAACGATCCCTTTTAAGGCATTTTCGCCGGTTAAGGCAGGGGCGCCGCTTGACGCCGCTAACCATCGGGCCCTCTTCACACCGCCACGGGTTTTTGACGACCTACGGCTGCAGCCCGCGGCAGGCAACGCAATAATGAAGCCGGTCGCGTGCCGGAACCAATCCATTTCCTCATCCCAGACCCCGGGCCTCGTTCCGTCATGACGCGGTCCCATATCAAGGCAGATGTTCGGCGAATTTTCGCACGACGAGCCTCCAAACACCCATCACGACACGTCATACTGCTGCGCCAGTGAGGCGGAAAGCTGGTCGGCGAAACGGGCGGCGGCCACCGGCAGGGTGCGGCCCTTGAGTTGGCCGACATAGAGCATGCCAGCGGGCACGTCGCGCGGGTCGAGCGGCCGGGAGATCATGTCACCGGTCATCGTCTGGTGGGACAGGCCAATTGGGAAATGGAAGGTGATTATATCTTCCGCGATTGCTTGGTTGCGCAGGAATTCGAAGCTGTCGGACTGAATCACCGGCTCCAGCTGCAGCGATGACGCTTGCGCCCCGATGTCGAGCAGGTAGCGCACGCCGTAAGCTGATGTGGGAAGCGCGATTGGATAGTCGAGGCAAGCGCGCAACCGCACCGTTTCGTGAGAGGCCAGCGGATGATCCGGCCGCATGACCGCATGCACCGACTGGTGCACCCGCATGAGCGTCATGAAAGCAGCCAGCCGCGCCGGCTCGTAGACGATGGCGATGTCAGCCGTGTGATCGACCAACGCACGCTCGGCCTCCTCCCGGTCGCGCAGGTGCACCCCGAAGGTCACATTCGGATGTTCCTTGCGGTAGAGTGCGATCTGGATCGGCAGATGGTAGGGCAATAGCGCCTGGCTGCAGGCGATCGCCACGTGGCCGAGCCGGGCGCCAGCAAGGTCGGCAATCTGCGATTTCACGTGCTCCATATCGGATAACTGGTTGCGCATGTGATGCACCAGAAGCTCGCCAGCGCTGGACAATCGCACGCCGTGCGGCAGTCGCTCGAAAATCGCAACGCCGAGTTCGGCCTCCATCGCCAATATACGGCGATTAAGCGCCGTCGAAGTTATGGCGAGCGACTCCGCGGCGGCGCGGATTGACCCGGTCTTGGCAACCACGGTGATATAGTGAGCGGAGTTAAGATAACGCATCGGTAGCCTCCGCATCACCGCTGCAATTTTTGCAGCAGGTTGAAGAAAACATAGCACCAGACAGCAGCACCGTCGTCGGTATAATCCATCCCGCCAGTATAAACAGCCAAGGTGGCAATATCTCTAAGCGACGTTGATTGTCTAAAAACAAGGAAAGATAAAATTTTGTCTTTCTTCCAATTCTTCCATTTTAATTCAACACGTCAAGGAGCAAACCATGTATTGTCTATCAATTGGAAGCTTGGCTTCACTCGTATTTCTTGTGATTGCTAACGTCTCGGCTATTGCCGCCGAACAACGCAGCGACATGTCCGTGTCATCGGGCCTGCCGGGTTATGCGCATCAACGTAGCGTGACTTCCAACACCAACATCGATGACAGTGTCCTAGCAGACGCCAGCGAGCGTAAAAGCTGCGAGTCGAATTGCGCACAGGTCTCCAGTATGTGCAAGACCAGCAGGGCCAGGGACTGTGGCCAAGAATACAACACCTGTTCCTGGACATGCGGCTTTGTGCGGCAATAACCATGGCCGAGAATAAGGGAGACATGACTGCACCCTCCATGCTCGCACTTCGCCCGACATCATCTCGTCAAAACTACGCGTCTCAATTCAAACTGCTCCTGCGTCCGGCCATTCCAGCGGCCAGTCGCTGGGGCATGTTGGTCAATCGATGATATGGTAGCCTCCGTCGACATAGAGCACCTGTCCAGTGATGAGGCGCGCGGCGTCGTGTGCGAGAAAGGCGGTGGCAATGCCAACATCGTCGATGCCGATAAGTTCGCGGGCGGGCGCCTTCGATTTGGTTTTTTCAAGAAGTTCATCGAATTCGGGTATCCCCGAGGCCGCACGGGTCGCAAGGGCGCCCGGCGAGATGGCATGCACCCTTATTCCTTTTGGTCCAAGTTCGGCGGCGAGATAACGCACGGCGCTCTCGAGGGCGGCCTTCGCCACGCCCATGATGTTGTAGTTCTCTACGACCATCTGCGAGCCGTAATAGGTCATCGTAAAGAGTGTCCCGCCGTTTTTCATGAGCGGCTCGGCAAAATGAGCCATGCGGATGAAGGACCAACAGGAGATATCCATTGTCGTCAAAAAACCCTCGCGAGGCACGTCAACGACGCGGCCGCCGAGCGTGTCCCTGGGCGAAAAGGCGATGGAATGGACAACGAAATCGAGTTCACCCCACGTGCTTTCAATGCGCTCGAACACCGCCTCGAGCTCACCGGCAACGGACATGTCCATCGGCATGAAGATCGGCGCCCCCACTTCGCGAGCGAGCGGCTCGACGTGTGGCTTTGCCTTTTCGTTTAGATAGGTGACCGCAAGCTCGGCGCCGAAAGCGTGAAAGGCGCGGGCGCACCCCCAGGCAATCGAACGATCATTCGCGATGCCAACGATCAACCCTTTCTTGCCCTTGAGAAGCTGCGCATTGATGAGCGGAATCGACATGGATTGCTTCTTTCCCGTGAAATCTTCAGGACGCTTTTATCAGCGCAAGCGTATGGCGTGCGATCATCAGTTCCTCATCCGTCGGCAGAACGTAAATTGCAATTCGGCTCGTTGGCGTGGAAATCAGCGTCTCGCCCGCCTCGTTGGCCGCAGCGTCGAGTTCGGCGCCGAGCCAGGCTAGCCGTTCGCTGATGCGGGCGCGGATTAAGGGCGAGTTCTCCCCGACGCCGGCCGTAAAGACAAACGCGTCAAGCCCTCCAAGTGCGGCGGCAAGCATGCCGGCACTCAGTGCGCAGCGGTGGATGAAGTGATTGATCGCAAGGGCCGAACGCGGGTCGTGACTGGCAAGAAGATCGCGCATGTCGCCGGAGACGCCTGAAAGCCCCTTCAGACCGGACGTCCTGTAGAGAAGGTCCGTCACTTCTCCCACGGTCATGCCTTTTTGCCCGATCAAGTATAACACGACACCCGGATCCATCTGCCCCGGCCGGGTGCTCATCGGCAAGCCATCGAGTGCAGTAAAGCCCATCGTTGTCTCGAGGCTGTGATCCCCGTTCAACGCGCACATCGACGCGCCGCTGCCGAGATGGGCAACGATGACGCGACGCTCGCCAAGATCGGGCGCCACATCGCGCAGCCGGCCGGCGATATACTCATAGGACAGTCCATGAAATCCGTACCGTCGCACGCCGTCCTCGTAAAACGCGAAGGGCAAGGCGTAGCAATCGGTGAATTGCTCATGGCCGCGATGGAAGGCCGTATCGAAGCAGGCGACCTGCGGGACACCCGGATCGATCTCCATCGCAAGCCGGATAGGCGCGAGGTTGTTTGGCTGGTGGAGCGGCGCGAGTTCCTGGAGCACTGAGAGCCGGTCGAGGATATCAGGCGTGATTAGTATCGGCTTTGAAAAATCCGGGCCGCCGTGGACGACCCGATGACCGATGGCCCGGAGCGTGAACCCTTCGAGCGTCTGCAGAAAGGTCCGCATTTCAGCGATCGCCGCCGGCAAAGTGTCGACTTGTTCAGGCGTATAGCGCTGATCGACCAAGACGGCTCCGTCAGCCGCACTCGTCTGAAGCCGGGGCCTTGTGCCGATACCATCGACCTGACCGCGAATGGAGTGCCTGGGGCCAGCCTTGGTGATCTCGAAAATCTGGAATTTCAGGCTCGATGAGCCGGCGTTGACCACAAGGATTGCGTCCATGGTCAGGCCACCACCTGCGCTATACGGCGCCGCGCAGCGGCGTAGAGCGTCGCCACCGCGCACGATGCGAGACGGCTGCGCACCGAGTCTGCACGCGATGTCAAAATGATCGGCACACGCGCGCCAAGCACAATCCCCGCGGCATCCGCGTGAGCCAGAAATGTCAGGTTCTTGGCCAGCATATTGCCCGCCTCAAGGTCCGGCACGACGATGATCTGCGCACGACCTGCCACCGGGGAGGTCAATCCCTTGATTCGAGCCGCCTCGGGACTTATCGCATTGTCGAACGCGAGCGGTCCATCAAGCAATCCGTTGGTGATCTGGCCGCGCTCGGCCATCTTGCACAGCGCTGCGGCGTCGATGGTCGACGGTATTTTTGTCGTCACGGTCTCGACCGCCGAAACAATCGCCACCCGCGGCGGCTGACCAAGCCCGATCATCGTCCACAGGTCGATTGCATTTTGTACGATGTCGCGTTTGACATCGAGGTCAGGCGTGATGTTGATCGCCGCGTCGGTGATGAAGAGCGTGTCGGCGTGACCGGGCACATCCATCACGAAAACATGGCTGATGCGCCGTTCAGTGCGCAGGCCAGTGGCCGAGGCCGTTACCTCGCGCATCAGTTCGTCCGTATGCAGGCTGCCTTTCATAAGGAGCTCGCCATGTCCTTCTCGTATCAAGGCGACTGCGCGCGCTGCAGCGGCGTGGCTATGGGGAACGTCGACGATGTCGGCCTCTTTCAGGTCAAGGTCATTGTCGGCGGCAACCGCCCGCATTTTTGCTGCAGGCCCCACGAGGACAGGAACGATCAGGCCGCTTTCGGCAGCTTCAAGAGCGCCCCGCAACGAGGTCTCGTCGCAGGCGTGCGCCACGATCGTGACGGCAGGTCCAACGTCCCGCGCAGCTGCAATCAGGCGATCGTATTTGGACGGCTCAAGTGTCGGCGTGGCGAGGTCAGTCACTCCAAAAGCTCCCCTTTTTTTCCTTCACGATACGCTGCGAACACGCGCGGCCTTGCTTGCGGGGCTAACGACGGGATTGCTGTCAACGCCCTCCCTGTCGAGGCTGAACAGCTCGGCCACGCGTTCGAGGCGTTCGGATGCAGCCTCCTGCAACGCGCCCGATGAGTCCAGTATCTCACGAAGCAACTCGAAGGCTTTTCGGCGCTCATCAATGTCTGCCGGCAGCAGTGCGGGAATTGCACCAAGGGCCGCAGGCTCGTCGATGAGCAGAATGAAGTACTGTTCGCGGATCAGCGTCTTGAACTCGGCCAGCGTCAACCGACCGGCGCCATCATGACTTTGCCGGATCCTGCGGATCGCCTCGAAACCGCGCTCATCGGCCCTGCCACGCGCCAACGCCACAAAGATGAGGGATCGTGCAAGGCCTTCCAACAGGCCACCTTGCATTATCTTCGCTTTGAGGGCAGCGATCCGGGTCTCCAAGAGTGTACTGCTCAGGTGATTTTTTAAAGCCTTGCGCGGTGGGCGGCGCGAGGCTGGATCGATGCCAAGAGCGGCTTGTAGCGGAGCTGCGCCGTAAACAACGCGGAATGTTGCTTCCGCCAGCCGCTCCGATATTTTCCGCCAGCCGTCCAGCCCATCTAAGATTTGCCGCGACATCTGCTCCTGAAAGATGAGGAAAGGATTGTCCGCTTCCACGGTACGACGGTTTTTTCGCACCAGTTCTGCTTCGCCTTCAACCCAGGCCAGCAAAGGATTGCGTGGGCTGAACATTTCGTAACTCAGGCGCAAGGGATGGAGTTGCCGCATCGCCTCGGCCCCTTGCGGTGTCACGGCCGCCCGAACAAAGGGCTGGGCAAAGATGCGGTAACACGAAAGATTAATGTCCGACAGCTGCGCGGCCGCCGCGAAGCGGTGTTCGTCCTCGATTTCGTTGCCGCCAAGGGCGCGGATGTCGTCCAGCGTGCGCGCTTCGCAGCGCATGACCCACTGACCTGTCACGAGCTCCGGATGCTCAACGGCCTCGCCCCTTGGCTCCAGAATGGCTTCGTAGAGGCCGGGAGGTAACACATCAATCAAATCGATGTTGGACGCAAATTCGTCGTGCTCCTTGCGGGCGACGCCGGCCGAGACGAAGATCCCGAGGTGACCGATCGTTTCGTGGACCGTATAGATGATGGTCTGACCAAGAGAGCGGATCTCATCGACGCTGTCATAGAGATCGAGAATCCAATCGAGCGCCTGCTGCGGCGGCGTGATGTTGTCACCCTTGGAGCAGAAGATCAGGATTGGCGATCGGATGTTGCGCAGGTCGATCGCCGTGCCGGTGGAGGTACTTATCTGTCCACAAGCAAGCTTGTTGCCGATAAAAAGCTCGTCGACGATGAATTGCATTTCTTCTGCGTTCAACGTGACATGCCCGCCCCACCAGCGCTCGAAGCCAAGATAGCGTTCGGCTTCGGTATCGATCCTGGAATAGAGGTTGTACTGCTTGCTCCACAGGGTATTGGCGGGGTTCTGGTTCTCGAAGTTCTGCACAAGCCATGCCCCATCGAACTTTCCAGCGCCGAGATCACCGGTCAGTGCCGTCAGCCAGCTTCCGCCCAAAAGGCCACCTGAATAGCGCATGGGGTATTGGCCCTTCACGCCGGCCCAATAGGAAAGCGGTGTCCCGGCGATGATAATCGGCCCGAACAAATCCGGCCGCAGGGAAGCAAGCATCATCACGGCCCAGCCTGCCTGACAATTTCCAATGACGCATGGCTTTCCGTCGGCTTCAAGATGACGTGCGATGACCATTTCCAGAAACATCGCCTGCGCGTGGATGATATCCTCGATCGTCTGTCCCGGGACGGGTTCCGGCAGGAAACCGACGAAGTAACAAGCATGCCCTGCCTTCATCGCCACGCCGATTTCGCTGTCGGCCTTGAACCCGCCTATGCCCGGCCCATGGCCGGCGCGTGGGTCAACGACGACAAATGGACGTTTGCGCCCGTCGATAGCCACGCCTGGCGGCGGGACGATGCGGACCAGCGCGTAATTCACCGGCCGGGCAAAGCTGCGCCCATCGCACAAAAGCTCTGCTTCATAGTCAAGCACATGTGGGGCGGTGCGCGCTGCCTGCTCCTCGTACTGGGCGCCGCGCCGCCTCATGACATCGAGGAAGAGAATGGAGCGTTGCCATGCATCCGTCCAATAGGTGGTCAGCGGGTTATCAAAGATCGCTGTGTTCGTGACGCTGGAAAGCTCTGACAGCATGTCCACTCCTTTATAGAGGTATGGGAGCAAGCCTTGGCAATGGCGGCGCTCGTCCCTGTTGTCATTGGGCCCAAGCAATGCAAAACATCCCCCCGGCGGGTAAGCAAATTTCCGCATCAAGAGCAGATTTTTCATGCACCCCCGAAGACACCACAGAATAGTGCCCGCAAGTATCGTTTGTGTGACATCACAATAACAGGAACAAACCACAAAGCCAGACAACGGTCCGACCGAATCGACATTTTGGGACCGTCAGCGAAATTGATGCGTTCTCAAATTGAGAATTGGCTGTTTTGTCGATCGCCCAGGGTCGATCCGGCGAGCCGGTCCCGATCTTCAGGAAATACCAAGAGCGATGAGCGTCGATTGCAGGAGCACCTGCGCGCCCAGTTTCGCATGCTCCGGCTCAACATATTCTGCCTCGTTATGGCTGAGGCCATCGCGGCACGGCACGAAGATCATCGCAGCGTCCGTAACGCGTGCCAGGAAGAGCGCGTCGTGGAACGCACCCGACAGCATCGGTTTATGGGCAATGCCGGTGCGTGACGCCGCCTCTTCGACAGCGCTAAGCAGGCGCGGCGAAAACTCTGCAGGCGGCATGTCAAAGGTGCGGCGGACAGTCGCCGCGCAGCCGGCAGCCGCGGCCTTTTTCTCGCAGGTGTCTTTAACATAGGATTCGAGCCTTGAAAGTTCCTGCACATCCGGGTGGCGCAGGTCGACGCTAAACGAGACCTTGCCGGGAATGGCATTGATTGAGGCTGGTTCCACCGCAATACGGCCGATCGTCAGCCGCGCCCTGTCGTCATGCGGCATGATCGACGCATAGAGCGCCTGCATGGCATCGGTCGCGGCAACAAGCGGGTCGCGGCGGAATGCCAATTGCGTGGTGCCGGCGTGCGCGGTCTGACCGGTGATCACGACCTCAAGCCAGCGCGTGCCCTGAATCCCGTGGACGACCCCAATCGGGATATGCTCGCGCTCAAGCGTAGGGCCCTGTTCGATATGAAGCTCAATATAGCCTGACACCGGAGTGCCGAGCGGTCGCATCGACGCCTCAGGCAGGGCTGCCAGCGTATCTGCAAGTTCGTCCTTGAGCGCCTTGCCGTCCTGCGAGCACGCGTTTGCCCATTCGGCCGGAACCGCATGGGCAGCAAAGGCCATGGAACCCATGGCACCCGGTGAAAAGCGGCTACCTTCCTCATTGGTCCAGGCGACAACCTCCATGGCAGAAGGTGTCGAGATGCCCGCATCCTCAAGGGTTTCCAGAACCTCGAAGGCGCAGAGCGTGCCAAGGGCTCCGTCATAACGCCCACCCATCGGCTGGCTGTCGAGATGGCTGCCGATCAGGAATGGCGGCAGGTCCTTCGAGCGGCCCTCACGGCGGATGAAGAGATTTGCCATCGGGTCCTGGAATATCGAAAAACCGCGGGCCACCGCGCATTGCGCAAGGGCCGCGCGGGCTGCCCGGTCTTCAGGTGAAAGCGCCTGGCGGTTGACGCCGCCGCCCGGCGTTGCGCCAATCCGGGCGAATTGCTCCAGCCTTGTGAGCAGGCGCTCACCGTCAACCTTTAAGGCTGCGGTCATCGCTTGAGGCCGGCAATAAAGGCGCTGACGCGCGCCGGATCGACCTGGTTCCACCAGACGCCGTCATATTTGAGTGAACTTGCCACGATGACACCGTCGACGATGCCAAGTATATCGTTGGCATTGTCGGGCGTAACGCCACTGCCAACAAGGGTGGGAAGTCCCGAAGCCTCCTTGATCATGCGAATATAGGCAAGGTCGGCGGCATGACCGGTCCGCTGGCCCGTTGCGATCACCGCATCGGCATCGAAGAAGACAAGGTCCTTGACCTGTTCCTCCACTGGGCGATCGGCAACGATCGCATGGGCGCCATGCTTGACGTGGGCATCGGCGAAAATACGGATGCCCTTGGCGCGAAGCTGCGCGCGATAGCGCATGGCACGGGCGGATTCACCCTCGATGAAACCTTCATTGGCGACATAGGCATTGGCCCACTGGTTGACGCGAACAAACCCGGCACCGGCCGCGCTAGCGATGGCAAGCGCCGGAATGGCGGCATTGGCAAGCACGTTGATGCCAATGGGGCAGCCGAGCTCACGGCGAATCCGGTCCGAGATCACCGCCATGTGCGCGGAGGTCTCGTGGCCGATGTCATCAGGCTTGGCGAAGGGCACATCGCCGTGATTTTCAATGATCACGCCATCACAGCCGCCATGGAGATAGGCGCGCGCATCGTCGAGCCCGCGCTGATAGATGGTTTCGACCAGTTCGCCGTCATAGCGCGGGGCGCCCGGCAGCGGCGCCAGATGAACGACGCCGATCACCACCTTGTTCTTTGCGAAAATGGAAACGATGGCATCGCCGGCGCTCTGGCCGATGGGTTTTGATGTATTGCTCATTTTATTTCCATTTCAATGTCTTGGATGAGGGCCGCTATTTCAGGGGCAGTGGGACAGGACTGCAGCGTTCCGGGCCGCGTCACCGAAAGTGCCGATGCTGCGACCGCAACTTTCAAGGCCGCGCTGATGGCGATGTTCCTGGCGATGCATCCGGCCAAGACACCGCAGAAAACATCGCCCGCACCGCTCGTGTCGATCGCCGCAACCCGTGGAGCGTCAACCATCAGGGGGCGGTCAGAGGGGCGCCCAAGGAAGAGACAGCCCCTGTCGCCGAGCGTCACCACAGCAGCGCCTGCTCCCCGCTTCAGGAGCGCCTGCGCGGCAAGGCCGGCATCGGCCGCCCCCGTGATGAGTTCCGCCTCGCCGCGATTGACCACGACGAAATCGGCAGCGCCAAGGTCCGGCACCTTGCCGCCCGCGAGCGGGCTTGGATTGAGAATCGTCCTGCCGCCGTTGCGCCGCGCGGCCTTAAGACACGCGTTGGTCACGCTCAGGCGAAGGTTGCCCTGCATGACCAAAAGGTTGCCTTTTTGGAGCGACGTTAAAAGCTCGGTCATCGCCAGCGGATCGAAGGCACTTGCGCAGGCGACGCTGCTGACGATGAAGTTCTCGCCGGCCGCATCAACGACAATCGTCGAACGGTCGCTTTGAAGGTCAAGCCGTTTCAGAAACCGGGTGTCGATTTCATCCTGCAGCATCGAACGGATGCGCGCTCCGTCAGCATCATCGCCAATTGCGGCCCAAAGTTTTACTGCCGCACCCGTGCGCGCCGCCGCAAGGGCCTGGTTTGCGCCTTTCCCGCCAAGTCCGTCCAAACACGACGTCGCATTGAGCGTTTCGCCAGCGACCGGAAATCGATCGAGACGAAACGTCGTGTCGATGCAGACATTGCCGGCAACGTGCACGTGCATTGATCAATCCCTTGCAATCGCCCAGGCCAGCATCTGTTCGAACAGCGTCTTGTAACCTTTCCAGGCAATGAAATCCGAAGGCAGCCAGTGCGGGCCGACATCGGATGTCCAGGCGAGGGTCCGCCCCTTGCCATAGGTTCCGGTGACAAGCAGCGGCTGCGCGCCGTAATCGGTTGAAACGGTCGCAAGAACCTCGGCGCCATCCTTGACGGTGACCTCGTTATAACCAAGAAGCATTGGCCAATCCTTGCCAAGACCCTTGAGGATCGGGTGCGTCGGCGCGCCGGTGACGATGGGCGTGAACCCCTCCGGCACCTCGATCCGGTCGTCGACCGATAGGCAGGAGACTGGCAACACCTCTTCGACGGGCGTCTTGTGGTAGCGTGCGCCGCCATTGATGCCCTGGAAACTGTAATAACCCCCAAACATCAGGAGCGCGCCGCCGCTGCGGACGTAGTCGCGCAAAAGCCGTAGCCGGTTCGGCGTCGTCTTGGAGTGTATCCACGTATCGGGATGCAAAAGCAGCGTGTTGGCGCCAATATCGGACAGAATGATCGCCTCATAGGCCGACAGTGCCTCGATGGTCTGGGGGAAGTCGCGCTGCGCCTCATGCGCCGGCATGAACGTCACATCGAAATCGCTGTTCTTGAGCGCCTTCAGCAATTCGTCGGCGCCGGTATGGTAGGTGACCGTCGGGAACTGATCAAAACCCTTGATATGGGTGGCGGTCGATACCCAGGACTCGCCGGCAAGAAGAACCTTGTGTTTGGACATGAAAACTCCTTCGGAACTATAGGCGCGAGCGCGCCGCCGCGGCAGAAAAGACAGATTTCGGATTGTCGCTCAACATGCTGTCGATGGTTTGCGCATCGATACCGTGGCGCCTCAGGCGCGGCACGAAATGCTTGAGCACATAGCCATAGCCGAAGCCGCCAAAGCGCGTCAGCATCATCTTGAGGAACACGTCCTGCGACAAGAGCAGCCGGTCCGCAAAGCCCATGTCGACGAGCGAACGGATAGCACGGGCATTTTCTTCGTCGCTCGGCGATTGGGCGTCCTGATCGGCATAGTAGTAATCCATGCCAATCATATCATATTCGAGAAAGGCGCCGCGCCGGGCGAGACTGGCCTGATAATCGAGATCGTCGTGGCTGGGGTTCATGTGGCAAAGCACGGTATGGCCAAGATCGGCGCCTTCTTCCTCGACGATGTCGAGGACGTCATGTGCCAGCCGCTCCCAGCCGGGGAGGTGGATCGACAGGGGAACGCCAGTGATCCGCGAGGCACGGGCCGAGGCGCGCAACGATTTGCGCTCCTCCTTCGTGAAATCCTTGCTGACACCCACCTCACCGATGATGCCCGCCAGGATCTCGGGTTGGCTCTCTCCGCCGCCAACGTCATTGACAAGAAATTCGGTGACGTCATCGATGTCCATCGACTTCAGCCAATGCGGATGTGTGTGCTCAAGATAGAAGCCGGATCCCATGACGATCTTGAGATTGGCCATGCGCGCGATGCGGCGCAGTTTGGCCGGATCACGGCCGATGCCGATATTGGTCGGATCGACAAGCGTGTGCCCGCCAAGGACCTGAAAGCGACGCAGCTCGCTTAAGGCAAGATCGGTGTCGGTCAGCGAAACATTGTCGCGGTTCATATAGGGGTTCATGCGCAGCTCGCCGATGATCTCGATGGAGACCGGCTGTTCGGCGATCGCACGTTCATCCGGATGGCACGGGCATTTCCACGAGCTCGCTCCATCAAGGAGGATATGCTCGTGCATCAACGTCACGCCCATTTCAGCGACCCGCAGCGGACCCTCGACGGTCATGACTGTTCCGGTGTTGACGCCAATCGGGACACTGCCACGTTCGCTCGAATCGAAGTCAAGCCCGGTCATTTACCTGCTCCGGATCGCGCCGCGAAACAGGCGGAAGTTCAGCCAGATCGCGATGAGAATGATGGTGCCGGTAACGATGGGTGTCAGGAACGGCGACATATGGGCAAGGATCAGACCATTGGCGATGACTGCCACGGTCATGGCGCCGAGGACGGTGCCGACGAGCGTGCCCCGACCGCCAAAAAGGCTTGTGCCACCAAGGACGACCGCAGCAATGACTTCAAGTTCGAAGCCTTGCCCGGCATTGGAGGAGCCTGAGCCGAGGCGCGCAGCAAGGATGATGCCGGCCGCAGCTGCTGCGGTGCTTGAGATGACGTAGACCATCAGCGTCGTCAGCCGCGTATCGACGCCGGCGCGGCGCACCGCTTCGGCGTTCGCACCGATACCCGTCACGTAGCGACCAAAGCGCGTCTCATTAAAGGCAAGGTAGGCGACGATCAGCACGGCAAGGGCAATCAGGGCAGGGACTGGTACGCCGAGGAACCACGCCCGGCCGATCACCGTGAACGGATTGGTCGCCTCGACGGGGATCGAATAGCCACCAGTGATAAGAAGGGCGACGCCGCGGATCACCGACAGGCCGGCGAGGGTGACAATAAAGGCGGGGATTCGCTCATAGGCGATAAAGAAACCCTGGATCGCGCCGACGGCAGCACCGAGGAGGAGCATCGCGATGATCGTCACCGGCCAGGGAAGCCCCGCCTGGAGCGAGGCGGCCGATAGCGTTGCCACGAGCGCCAGCACCGAACCTACGGAAAGGTCGATGCCGCCCGTGGTGATGACAAACGTCATGGCCGCGGCAACGATCAGGAGCGGGGCGGACTGCCGCACGATGTTGAGAAGATTGGGCGCCGTCAGAAACGCATCGGTGACGACCGAGAAAAGGAGACAGACGACGAGAAAGAAAATGGCGATGGAAACCACACTGCCATTGGCCATGAAGCGGTCGCGCAGGGTGCTTTCACGAACACGCGCTTGAGTAGCGGCCGGATGCAGCGCTGCATTGTCACCGGAAGTCGATGGATTGCTCATGGGCGTACTCCATTTTCCTGGCTGTGACGGGCCGAACGAGCCTGGAATTTCCGTCCGACGATAAGATTGACCACATCCTCGATACTGGTATCCTCGATGCGCCGTTCGGCAACGTTGCGACCCTCATACATCACCTGGATCCGGTCGCAGACGAGAAACAGATCCTGGAGGCGATGGGTGATGAGGATGACGCTGACGCCGCGCGCTGAGACCGCGCGGATGAGATCAAGCACGGCCTCGACCTCGGCGACCGCGAGCGCGGCCGTGGGTTCATCCATGATCAGCACCGAAGGCTCGAAGGATGCAGCACGGCCGATGGCGATGGACTGGCGCTGACCGCCTGAGAGATTTTCAACCTTAAGACGCGTATCGGCGATGACGATGCCGAGGCGATCAAGCATGGTGCGCGCCTCCTCGTGCATGCGCTTCTTGTCGAGAAACGGAACGCCGAGAACGGTGCGGCGCGGCTCGCGACCCAGGAAGATATTGCCGGCGACATCGACCGTGTCGCACAGCGAAAGGTCCTGGTAGACCATTTCCACATGTTCAGAGCGGGCATCGGCGGGCGAGGAAAACGAAACCGTCTTGCCGTCGATCTCGATGCTGCCAGCGTCAGGAATGACGGCGCCGGAAAGTACCTTGCTCAACGTCGACTTGCCGGCACCGTTGTCGCCAACGAGGCCGAGGACCTCGCCGGGCTTCAATGTCAGCGACACGTTGTCGAGCGTCTGGATGGTATTATACCGCTTGGATATGCCGGTCATGCGGACCCGGTATGTTTCGCTGTCAACAGTCATCGCAATACCGCCGGTTGCTAATGCATTCTTGTCAGGCGCAGCGGCCTGTCCGATGGGGCGCGGCATGTGCGGCCGCGCCCGCGCATGTCATGTCCTATTTGAACATGCCGCGGAACTGATCAACGTTGTCCTTGGTAACGATCGTTACCGGAACGTTGATGATCGGGTCGATCTTCTCGCCTTTCTTGAGCTTGACGAGTGCCTCAACCGCGGTCTTGCCTTCGCCGGCGGGATCCTGCTGCACGACGGCCGTGACCCAGCCCGCGTCAATGCCTTCGACCGCCTGCTTGGTCAGATCCCATCCGAAAACCTTGACGTCGCCGGTGCGCCCCTGGCTCGTCACCGCCGAGACGGCACCCACGAGTGCTGGTTCGCCCGTTGCATAGAGCGTGGTCATGTCGGGATTGGCGGTCATCAGGTTTTCGGCGGCCGTCAAGGCGACGTCCTGCACGTTCTGGCCGTCAACCGTGTCGAGGAAGGTGACTTTCTGGCCACTGTCGGCAACGGCCTTCTTGAAGCCATCAAGGCGCTGGTTCTGGATGAATGAATTGAGCGCGCCGATAACCCCGATCTTGGCGGTGCCGCTCATATTGGTCTTGACGTAGTCGGCATAGAACTTGCCGATATCGGCGCCAGCCTTGGTGTTGTCGACACCGACGAAGGCGACGTTGTCACCATCGGGAATCTGCGCGTCGATGGCGATCACCGGAATGCCGGCGTTCTTTGCTGCCGTGATCGCCGGCTTGACACCGTTGACGTCAATGGCGACGAGAATGATGCCATCAACCTTCTGCGTGATATAATTTTCCACGGCGTCGTTCTGCGCGCTTGGAACGTTGTTTGCATTGAAGATCACAAGCTTGGCGCCAGCGGCATCGGCTGCCTTCTGCGCACCCTCATTGATCTGGTTGAAGAACAGCGCCTGCTGGTTGATTGTGACAAGCGCAAAGGTATCGGCGAAGGCGGAGGAGCCCACGGCGATCGTGATGGCAACGGCTGCTGCGCAGCCTGAAAGCAATTTGGTAAGACGCATTCCCATTCCCCTTTTTTCTGATTGAATGGCCCGGACGGGCGCCACGTAAAACTGAACGCAAGTCATAATTCAAGAGACTTGAATGCATGTCAAGTCATTTGAAACTTTGAAAATTTCACTTCCGGAAAAGACCGTTAAGTATCAGTTTTATTTAGGCCAACCCGATTAACCTAGAACGTCGCCGGTGTGTTGACCCAAAAAATACTCGCCCTCTCACTGCCAATGTTCCGGTAGTGGTGCGGCAAGTCGGAATTGAAAACGAAAGAATCGCCCTCGCTCAGCTGAAACTGGCGTTCGCCGACGATGAGTTCAACCTTGCCGCAAAGCACATATCCAACCTCCTCGCCGGCATGCTGGATCGGCCCGGCGCTCGCGCCATCCTTTTCAATGTGGTGGATATTACACTGTAAGAGATGACCCTGCGAATAGGGGATGATCCGCTCCAGCGAGATGCCTTCGCCGCGCCGAAGCGGATCAAGCGCGATGAGTGGGCGCGTTCCGGCACGAAAGACGATGCCTTCTTCGCCGTCGGATTCTTCGAACATCCAGCCGATATTGGTCTCAAGAACCTGGACGAGACGGTGGAGCATGGGCAGGGAGGGCGAGGCCTTCCCATTCTCGATCTTGGACAAGAGGCTTTCCGAACAGTTCGCAGCCTCGGCAAGCGCCTTGAGGGTAAAGCCGCGCGTCTGGCGCGCAAGTTTTAGCCGCGTACCGAGCCGAGAAGGATTCGTGTCGGCGATCTCCCGTGCATTGTTGCGGGTCTGCTTGTCCAGTTCGATCTTGTTCATGTGCCTAGCCGTGACCTTGGGTCCTCGCCATACATTCGCGCTCATGCGGGCACAATGCAAGGTCTTCCGAATTCAGAATTGATATGGCGTCAACGACACTCCAGTACGAGCGGCGACTCCACATTATGAAGGTTCCTGGACCAAGACACGTTGCATCGCACGACCGATTGCAGCGAAGAAGATCACCGCCAGCAGCCCGAGTCCAGCAAAGATCGCCAGAGTGACCTCGACGCCCACATGTTGCATCATGAACGCGAACACAAAGGGTGCTGCCGATGAAGTCACCAGACGGACTACAGTCGCCTTGCCGACACGCCGTCCATAACCATTGCTGCCGAACAAGGCGAGGGGAAGCGTACCCTGCACGATGCTCGCGAGGCCGGCTCCCAGGCCGAATATGACGGCGAACGCAGTCGCTCCCGGAATCCATGTGCTGCCGAGCAGCACGGCAATCGAAATGGGGACCAGCAGGCCCGAAATGAGTGCCAATCCCAAGGCCGGAATTTTGTTACCACTCAGCATGCTGAGGAGACGGCTGGCCACCTGGGCCGGTCCGAACAGCGTGCCAATCAAGACGCTCGTACCGCCCAAACCCAATGCAGTCAGCATGGGCAACATGTGGATCAGAATGGCAGCGTCGACGAAGCTGAGGAGGGCAATACCCGCCACCATGAGCACAAACGCCGATTGCCGACGCTCGGCGGGGAGGCTTCCCTCGACGATATTCTGACTGGCTGTTGCACCATGATCGACCCGCTTCGGATTTCTCGACAATCTCGCCAGCCAGAAGTGAAGAGGCAGGCAGACAAGGAGATGGACCGCTGCAAAGACAAAATAGACCTCCTGCCACGATAGGCGTTCGTGCAATGCGGATGTCAACGGCCAGAAGATTGTGGACGCGAATCCTGCGATCAAGGTGAGGTGCGTGATGCTTCGGTGCGCCTTCCCAGAGTCGAACTGAACAAGAAGCGCAAAAGCCGCATTGTAGAGAACAAAAGTGGAGGCAAGCTCGATGGCCATCAACCCGGCAGAAAACGCAATCGGTCCTGGGGCCAGCGCGCAGGCGGCAAGGGCGATCGCTGCGCAAATTGAGCCGAAAGCCATGACGGTCCCCGCGCCATGCCTGTCGATCCAATTGCCAACGAACGGTGCCACCAAGCCACCCGCCAAGAGTGAAATTGAAAATGCTCCGAACATCCATTCGGGGGGCCAGCCAAAATCTCTGGCCATCGAAGCGGCGAGGCCGCTGAAACTGTAATAGAGCGTTCCATAGCCGATGATCTGGGTCAGGCCGAGCGCTGCAACCACGAGACGACCCTGATGAGAAGGACCGGACATTTGGGAGTTCCTGTCTTCAGAAGCTATAGAGATTGGGCCACCGGATTGGGCTTTGGGGCTTTCTACATTTCGCAGGTTTCGGCACAGGCTTTCGCGCTGGGATTGCACTGACCTTGGCAGCAATCTTTCATAAGGAACTCGATGAGGCCGGAAAGAGCGGGATAGACCGCGCTATAGATGATCGAGCGTGCCTCGCGGCGTGACTGGATCAATCCGGCACGTTCGAGATGGCTTAGGTGAAACGAGATCTTGGAGGACGACGCACCCATGGCCTCACCCACAGCGCCGGCGGGCATCCCGTCTGGCCCGGCGATCACAAGGAGGCGCACGATCCGTAGGCGGGTTTCCTGGGAGAGTGACGCGAAGGCATCGAGAGCTTGCATTTCGTTCATGATTATCTCAATATCTCAAAAGATGTTGAAATGAGGATAGACGATCATGAACTCGGTTACCAGTCCTTCGATTATTGATTTTCAGGCTGACGCGTCGCTCCAAGCCGTCTTGAGCGCCTTGGAACCGCACGAAGATAAGTCCTTCGTCCTTGAATATGGCGGACGAACGATCCAGCCGGGATACCACGTCACCGAAGTGAAGGCGGGATCGTTCGTCACACTCGATTGCGGCGGCAATCCTGATCAATGGCATGAAACCATCCTCCAGGTTGAAGACCTGCCCTCCGAAGAAGGACGCGATTTCATGCAGGTGCGCAAGTTCCGTGGGATTCTCGCTCACGTCGCGACCAGGATCGAACTCAATGCGGACGCCCGTCTGACATTCGAGGTGGGAACCCCGGACACGCCCATGCAGGTCTTTGACGTGAATACGCTGGCTGTCGAGGCCAATCGCGTTGTGCTGGCGCTTGTTGCACGTCCCGCCATCTGCAAGCCGAGACATCGCGCGGCAAAAGAGGCTGACGCTGCGTCCTGTTGTGGGTCCGCAGCGAAAAACTCGGGATGTTGTTCCTGAGTTCGCCTATTTGCCGGGTGCTATGGATACACCGCTGAAACCGTGAATGTGTGGTTTAAACAAATCGAGCGAAATGATCGCCTGTTTCAGATAATGTAGCCTCGGGAACGGTTTGCTTCAGGGAGGAAGCATGGAACCGATAGATCCAGCACGACGACTGGACGGTTCGTTGCTCGCCAGGCGCACGCTTCTGTTGGGGGCGGCGGCGGGCATCGCAACGTTGGCCTGTCCGTCCGTACCGAGAGCGCAAGGCGAGACCTTTCGTTTCGGTCTAACGCCTGTGTTTCTCTCAAACGATCTGGAGCTTCTGGGAAAGCTGCGGCTGTACCTGGCCACAAAACTTGATGTGCCTGTCGAACTGGTCAGCCGCAGGACCTATCAGGAAATCACCGCCCTCCTGGTGTCGGGACAAATTCACTCTGCGTGGATCTGCGGTTATCCCTTCGTTCAGTTCCGTTCGGCCCTGGACCTTGTTGCCACTCCAGTCTGGCAGGAGAAACCCCTGTATCAATCGTATCTCATTACTGCAGCCGACCGGGATATTGACGATTGGAGACAACTGCGTGGAGACATCCATGCGTATTCCGACCCCGACTCGAATTCGGGATACCTGGTGACCCAGGCGCTCCTGATCGAAGGCGGATTGGCGAAGGAAACCTTCTTTTCGCGCTATTTCTTCACTTATGGCCACCGGAATGTGATCCGGGCGGTGGCGCGGGGCCTTGCGCAATCCGGCAGCGTCGACGGATACGTGTGGGAGGTCATGCGACGACTTGAACCGGACTTGGTGGACCAGACGAAAATCGTGAGACGCTCCGAATGGCTTGGCTTCCCGCCCATCGCTTCCCCAAAAATACTGGCCTCGGACACGCGGATATCCAAGCTCGGCAGCGCCCTGGTGGACATGAAACTTGATGTTGAAGGACGTGCCATCCTGGCAATGTTGCAGCTCGACGGCTTTGCAGTCGAGGATGAGAAACTATTTGATGACATTGCTGCCAAGGTAGCGATCCTAAGATCGGCAACGTGATGAACGGGATTGGCATCTTCAAAGCGAGCCGCGTTTCCTTGAGGGTTCCGCTGCTCGTTGCCTTGTTGATGATCGTTATCAGTGTGGCGATTTCGGACCGGGTTCTCAGTCGGCTGTCGGAAATGCAGGAGAGCAATCTCCAAGGTCTGGTGGACAGTTATCTCGACGGGTTGAGTGCTTCCATCTTGCCGTCGATGATGCGCGGCGACATCTGGGAAGTGTTTGATGTGCTCGACCGCTCCGCATCGAGCTACGCATCGCTTGATTTGAAGGAAACGATCGTCACGGGGGCGGACGGAAATGTCATCGCGTCCAACCGTCCCAAGAACCGGCCGTCATTCTCAAAACTGGCACCTGATTTTTTGAGCAGGTTTGGTTCGGCGAACGTCGTCGTCAATCAAGACACGATGGAGGGTTTTGCCCGGCGCGATCTCGTTTATCAAGGCCAGCGTGTGGGGACCATCTATACGATCCTCGACGTATCCCACCTGTTGGCCGAGCGCCGAAACGTTCTGGTGACGTTGCTGATCACCAACGGCGTCCTGGCATGTCTTTTCGCGGCTGGAGGGTTTTGGCTTGTGAGCTTCATGATCCGACCGATGAAAATACTGGAAAGCCACATGCGCAATTCATCGGGAGGGTTGATCAACCTGATCGACAGCAAAGAAATACCCAAAGGTGATTACGAAGTTTCAAGCCTTTTCCATCGCTTCAACGAGTTGGTGCAATCCGAACATGAGCAACGGGAGTTCGCTCGCCGTCTGGCCGAAGAGGAGAAACTGGCGAGCTTGGGACGGTTGTCGTCGTCGATGGCCCATGAAATCAACAATCCGCTCGGAGGTCTGTTCAACGCCATCGACACCTTGAAGACGCATGGTTCCAAGCCGGGTGTTCGCGAAGCGTCGCTGGTTTTGATCGAACGGGGCCTCATCGGGATCAGGGATGTGGTCAAGGCGATGCTCGCTACCTACAAGTACGAACGTTCCCAAACAAGGCTCACGCGCGATGATCTGTACGACATACAGATTTTGGCCATGCCCGAGTTGAACCGCAAGCAGCAGCACCTGGATTGGAACGTCGATTTCGACGAGACATTTTCCATTCCCGCCGGGCCAATCCGGCAGGCGGTGCTCAACCTGATCTTGAACGCCATCACAGCCACGCCGGAACGTGGGACCGTGTCACTCGCAGTACGTTCGGCGACGGATACCCTGCAAATTGAAGTCGCCGACGAAGGGCCGGGAATGAGCGATGCTCTAGCCGCCATGCTGACCCAGCTCGAGCTCCGCAGCCAAATGAATCCTGGACACGGGCTAGGGCTATGGGTGGTGCGGCAAATCTTGATTGAACTCGGGGGATCAGCCGCCATCGAGCCTCGTTCGTCCGGCGGCACTGTCGTCCGCCTGGTTTTCCGCAAACAGGAAGTGGTTTCCCATGCAAATGCTGCCTGATTTTGCCCGAATTGGGCTTGTTGAAGATGATCCAATCATGGGCGAGTCGATTGTCCAGCGACTGGAACTCGAAGGCTGGAACGTGACTTGGTGGAGATCGGGCAACGAGGCCATTGCAGCAATCGAGACCCATCCACTGGCGCTGGACCTCGTTGTTTGCGACATCCTGCTTCCCGATGTATCCGGCGAGGCAGTTTTTCAAAGTCTGTCGAAGCTGTCGGGGACGCCACCCTTCTTGTTCATCACAGGCTATGGTGAAATCGACCAGGCGGTGCGGCTGATGCGCTACGGTGCTGTGGATTTCATGACGAAGCCGTTCGTGATGGACGACTTCCTCAAGCGCATCGGCAGCGGGTGCCGGGCTCAACATTCCGCAGCGGAACCGACCGCTCTCGGCATCAGCGCGGCGATGCAAAATGTGGCCAGTATTTTGAGCCGCTATGCCGCCAACGACCTTCCCGTCCTCATCACCGGAGAAACAGGTGTCGGCAAAGAGGTGGCCGCGCGTTTTCTTCACAATGTCTCTTCGCACGCCAACGAGCCGTTCATGGCAGTGAACTGCGCTGCCATCCCGGCCGATCTGATGGAAAGCGAACTGTTCGGTCACGAGAAAGGGGCCTTTACGGGCGCGACCCAGCGCCACCTGGGTTATGCCGAGCGCGCCGGGAAGGGGACGCTGTTCCTCGACGAAATCGGCGATATGTCTGCAGCGCTTCAATCCAAGCTACTACGGTTGATTGAACAAAAGGCATTCACGCGTGTGGGCGGCGAGGCGACGGTGCATTTCAACGCGCGAATTGTGTCTGCGACCCATCGCACCTTGAACGCCAAACCATCCGAGAACCATTTCCGCGACGATCTCTATTTCAGGATATCAGTCCTTCCCGTGGAGATTCCTCCATTGCGGGAACGCGCGGACGACATCATCGGATTGATGGATCACTTCCTTGATGAGGCAACCCAACGAACTGACACTGATATCCGCGGCTTCAGCTCCCTGGCTGAGGACGCAGCCATCTCTCATCCGTGGCCCGGAAACGTGCGCGAACTGCGCAATCGGGTTGAACGGGCCGCAGCTCTGGCTCGCGGTGAATGGATCATGCCGGCGGACCTGTTTCCGGAGGGCGGTGACGCAAAGACACCGACGGGCTTCACTCCCTTGGCCGACGTCCGGGATGCGGCCGAGAAGCGACAGATCGAGCGGGCCCTCGACCAAACGGGCGGCCAGATTTCGAAAGCCGCAAGCTTGCTTGCCATTTCGAGAACGACATTGTGGGAAAAGATGGCCCGCTTTGGAATGGTTCCGAAGGAGCGCTAGCAAATGCCCAACCTCATTGCCGTTTACTGATCATCGGTAACTGCCGAGGAGTGGGGTCCGCGAAGTGTATTTCTGCTATGCCCGCCGATTGTGGACATTCCCCATTCGGACGCAAACGATATTAGGCAACCTGCCTCAACCCTTATCTGCGACGTAGAGAAATCGCGACAGCTTACCTCCACTGGCAAGATCGGCGGTCACCGCCAGAAAGGTCTGCCGCTTTGCGAACCATTCGGCTCCTTCTTCTTCTTGCAAGGCTTTCGATCGAGCGTGTCTCGCCGCATGCAGGCGGTGTGCTATGTCAGCCGTGGCACCGGTCGTATCCTCGCATTTTCGCAGTCGGAAGCCCGCATTGACAATGGCCGCCTCATTTAACCCCCGTGGGACGAAAACAAACTCGCCTTGAGAGGCACGAACGTCCAGTTCTTGCTTGGATACCGCACCAGTCAAGACGGCAGCGTCCGTGAACAGCAGGCGACCACCTGGCTTAAGGAGCCGGAACCAGTCGGCAAGCAGCGCAAATCGATCTTTGAGGTGAAGCACCGCATCGATGCAGACCACCACGTCAAAGGTATTCCCATTGAAAGGCAGCGGCTGACTGCAGTCAGCGATTACAAACTCAACGCCAACGTCCAATCCCATTGCAAGGGCTCGATGTTTGGCCTCCGTGATGCCTTCGGGCTCAATATCCACCCCTGTGAGGCGGCAACCAGCCGAGAGAACGACTGCCAGCGATGGTCCCCCGGATCCGCACCCGATGTCGAGGAGGTGGGCGTTCGGCCGCTCGGCGACGAGCGCAGTGATCTTGTCCTGCTCTTCAAGCGTTCGCCAGCCCACCTGCCCGATATCCTCGCCGTAAACCTCTTGCCTGATCTCGGCGGCGAGTGGGCTTCCGAACCGTGCATATTGCGCATGGTAGAAAGCGTATCGGGAACCTTCTTTGGTCTGCGGCTTCTCTTTCATACCGTGGTGCTCCAGTGGACCCCCAGATCATCATAGGCCTTCGTTCAAGATTTGACGATCTAAGGGCTAGCTATCCCGCTCTTGCGATCGATCTGCTGCGCTACGAGCGCTTGAAGCCGCCACAGATTGCGGTCCTGAATGCCTTTTGCCTCGAGGTGCGTCACAGTGTTGAGTAGATATTCTGCCCCTGAACCCACGTGACCACATGCTTGAGCCAAAACATCCGCAACAACTTCGAGAGAGAGATTTCCTGCGTAGAGCGGTGAAGCGCGGTTCATGACAAAGCCCAAGGCTGGGGTTAAGCCAGAGGTCGTCTCGACCGTGATCCAGCGCGGCGTGCTGTTAACAGGTTTGTACTTGAACTCGCGCCGAAACAGTTTCCCGAATTGCCCTTCCAGGTCATTCTTCAGTAGCTCGTACAGGAT
>NZ_JBBNAM010000023.1:0-4119 GCF_037994425.1 Phyllobacterium sp. | reverse complement strand
CACGCGGCACCTTGCGAGCAGGCGCATTTGGGCAGCAGCGCTGTTTGAGGTCACAGGCGTCGCAATCCCTCTTTTGTGCGCGGTAGAGCCGCGTTCCTTCACTCGTGATCCCCGATCTGGGCGTTGCGTAGGTGCGCCGGAACTGCACCAGTTCCTTGCCCGCCGGGCAGATATAGCGATCATTCTCGCCATCCCAGGTGAAGTCCGAACGCGAGAAGGTCCCGTCCGTGCGGTTGGACTTGTCGAACACCGGGATATGCGGCGCGATCTTCTTGTGTTTGACGAGCCATGCAAGATTATCGGCAGAGCCGTAGGCGCTGTCCGCCACAACATAGTGCGGTTTCAAGCCAAAGCGGTTCTCGGTTCTGTCGATCATCGTGCGGGAAGCGCCAACTTCTGCCTGCCGGATGGCACGGGTGGCTTCAACATCGAGAATGACGCCATGGTCGGTGTCGATCAGATAGTTGGTGGCGTAGGCAAAGAAGGCATGACCTTTATGGGCACCGGTCCACTGTGCTGCCGGATCAGACGGGGAAATGAACTTCGGCGTCACGGGCGAGGCCGCACCAAAAGCGGCATCATCAAGGACCGCCAGATATTCCTGCGCGGAACGCCCAGCATTATCCTTCGCCTCTTGGACACTCCATTCTGCGCCAGGTACCGACCGTTGTTTGTTGGCATCGGCAGCAATCAAGCTGGCATCGACGGCAAAGCCTTCAGTCCCAACCAGCCCCTGCGCCAGGCAGCGCTCCACCACCGTCTCGAACAGATGCCGAAGGATATCGCTTTGCCGGAAACGCCCGTGGCGGTTCTTCGAGAAGCTGGAATGGTCCGGTACCTTGCCGTCCAGTCCCAGCCGGCAGAACAATCGGTAGGCGAGATTGAGATGGACCTCCTCGCACAGCCGGCGCTCCGACCGGATACCCATGCTGTAGCCGATGATCAGCATTCGCATCATCAATTCTGGATCAATCGAGGGGCGGCCCGTGCTGCTGTAGTAAGGATTCAACTGCGTGCGGACGCTATCGAGGTCCAGGTGGTTGTCGATCCGGCGCAGAAGATGATCGGCCGGCACGTGCTCATCGAGGCTGAAATCGTAGAAGAGCTGCGCCGCAGCCGCCTGAAATCCCATCATCGCCTGATCCCCTGCCAAATCACTCACAGGATTGAATCATGCGTCCCAAGCGCCTGCAACAACGAGTTTTTCAACAGTATCGGTCCAGTACCCGCCAAAACTGGTGGTATCGACATTCATCGAACCGACCTGGAGATTTTTCCAACCGACCGCCTCGCCCTTGATGTCGGCATCGAAGTTTGAGTAGCCAAAAAACAGGCCGGCCAGGTCATAGTGTCCGCCATTGCTTTCGTGCCCCACGATATCCAGGCCCGCCTGAATGCCATAAAGGTTTCCGTCGACGGACGGGTTGACCGTGCCTTCCCAGCTCTGCTCGGTCGATTGCCCGAAGGCCCTGCCCCACGCAGCAGAGAAATTGGAGTTCGAAGTGATAATATTCTGTTCGCCGCGCCGCTCATGGAAAGTGCCAAGCGTGGCCAGCGCGGTTTCCCGGACTGCAGGTGGAACGACCGAATAGATCGGTACTTCGATGCGATAGAGTGGTATCGGCTCGGTCGGGTCATCCGCAACAATTGGAGTAGCTCCAGGCGTCGGCGGTTCTACACCCGGTCCGGGCGGCAGGATAATCGGTTCACCTGGGTCCTCTGCACTTAGCTCGGGCCCGACAGGCGGCGCGGGTTCGGAGCCTGGCAGGATCGTCGATCGCAGATACCAGTTCTCACTGGATCCCGCTGAAATGCCGCCCCTGAACAAAGCATATTCGTAGGCCCCCGCAGCCACCTCGTTGCTAAGGCCGAAGGCCGACCCACTCGTGGTCGCACCATTCACTGCCTGAACGACGAGGATGCCCTCCTGCTGTGTCGCGGCTCCCGCGCCTCCAAGATTGGTCACCGCCAGCCCCGTTGTTCCGCTTGCCGTGCCACCTGAAATGACAAATCGATCGGCCGGCGAAGAATCAGCGCCGAGTACCGTTTGCAAGCGAATTGCGCCACCGTTCGCGGTATAGTTGCCGATGACGGTGAACGTCGGTTGGTCCACTCGAGCCATTGGTCAGATCAATGGTCCCGGCATTGACAACCGACGCAAGTTGGCCAGCGCCAAACGGCGCAATCGCCGCGTTGACGCTGTTGCCAGCAAGAAGTGTACTGCTGCTGTCGATGGAGAAACTGCCGGTGCCCGTACCGGTGTCGCCAAGAACGAAGTTGGTGTCGAGCGTAAAGACCGACCCCGCGGTCAGCGCCACATTTTCCCAGTTGACATACCGAGCGGACGTCTTCGCCGCCGTATTCGCGAATGTCAATGAATCGGTGTCCGCGCCACCATTGAGCGATGGTGTCGATGAGAGCACAGCATCGGTCAGATTTTGTAGTGTTCCCGTATCGTTGCCGCCGCCAAGATCGATGGCACCCCCAATGGTCCCCGCCGTGTCCCAGGTGAACTGGTCATTTCCGGTTCCGGTCGTGAGGGTGCCACCGATCGAACCACCCGAAATGAAGATGCGATTGTCACCGATGCCGAGATCAACGAACGTACCGATCGAACCGCCCGACAGAATGAGCAGGTCCCGCCCTTGCGCGGCAATCACAAACCGGTCGATCGTGCCGCCCGACATCCGCATCTCGTTGTTGGCCTGCTCGAGATTGACCTCGCCGATCCGACCGCCCGTCATCGTAAAAAAGTCGCCGGCAAAAAACTGTCCGATGATTCGTCCGCCAGCGACCGACGCTGTGTCAAGCTCGCTCCCCTGCTCGACGCGCTCTACGATGCCGCCTTTCATCAGGAAAATATCGGTACGGCACCCTGAAAAATTGTACCGTTGACCACGCCGTCGTTTAGTTCGACCCGGTCATTACCTGCACCCGTGTCGAGATTGCCGTTTATGGTTCCCGAATCGATGATGACTGTGTCGGCGCCGGGCCCGAATACAACCGGCCCCGTAATCCTCCCGGTGCCCCCAGCCGGCAGGACGAGGAGATTGTTACCGCCCGGATCGTTCAATGGCCCGCCCGTCCCGCTATCGCAGGTATAATTGTTGTTACCAGGATTGGGAATTAGGACGCAAGCTGCTTGCGCGGATTGGCTGGATAGCAGGATTGGCAGAAGTGAAACGGAAGATAGCCAGAGGAGTCTTAAGCCGAAACCATCAAACTTCATGCAATCCCCCTTGCACCAGATAGTAACGCCCGAATAGCTTCGCGACTGAATCTCGCTCGAATGAAGTACGCCTCGCATTTAGACTATAGTTCAAGCACGGGACATACAACCAGCGGTTTCAGGTTAGCGCTATGCTGTGACAAATATATCGCAACGGTCCGACGAGACCATTCAGCTTACACCTCACGCCCTGCACTGGCCGATTTGACTGGCGGGAGATATTTCGTTGTAATTAGGATACTAAGAACGCATTGGAATGCAGGAGTGCCCCGACAATGGACCGCTACGAAACTTTCGCAACCTGGATTTTTATCGTCTTCGGGGCGTTGATCGTGGCCGGCCTGATGGCGTTTGCGATCGCGACCGGTGATAAGCCGGCTTTCCTTTTTGCACTGGCTTCGGGTTGCTCGGCCTTCTTTCTCGGCTTCGCCGTCATTTTCGACCAGCCCCGGCTCTACGGCTTTATCCTGTTCCTCTCGGTTGCTCTCATCGGCTGTTCGATTACCGCAATCGTCACGTAAGATAGACCAACGTTATTTCCGGGATTGCGCCGCAATTTGACGATAGGCGCCATGCCAATAGAGCAGCGGTTCGGCGTTCTGGCGTAATGTGATTGCCCTCACTCTGCCGATTAAAATACCGTGTGAATGGCGTTCGATCGCGTCATCCAGTTCGCAGTCGAGAACCGTCAGCGCATGTGCGAGCGCCGGGGTTCCTGTTGCAAGTTCCCGCCATTCGGCATCCTGGTATCGCTCGATTCCCTTGCGCCCACTGCGCCCGGAAAAGCTCTCCGCAACGTGTCGCTGGTCATGTGCCAGGACATTGATGCAAAACGTGCCGTAGCGCTGCAGCACCGGCCAGGAGGACGAGTTGCGGTTGAGGCTCACGAT
>NZ_JBBNAM010000022.1:0-23186 GCF_037994425.1 Phyllobacterium sp. | reverse complement strand
GCATTGTCGTCGCCCATTGCCCTGAAAGAATAGCCGGAATGGTCTTCGCCCCCATCCGGCTTGGAGCTGTCCCCGTAACCACGCAGGTCGGGCGCTACCACCGTGAAGCTCCGGGCAAGCGTCGGTGCGATCCGGTGCCAGCTAACGTGGGTTAAAGGGTTGCCGTGAAGAAGCAAAAGTGGAGGTCCCTCCCCGCCAATGGCGACATTTATTTCGGCGCCGGCGGTTTGGATTCGCTGATAGCGAAATCCGTGCATCAGTGTTCCGTTCTCTTCCAGCATTGGCGGCATTTCGGCTATCGGCTCGGCGATCGACATGATGTATCTCCTCTACACTCTACCAATCGAGTTTTCTGACGTGACAAGAAACTCATGCTCTTTTTGGTAAATTGTCAACAGTTTGTAATTGACAATTTGGAGAAATTTGGGCATCCGAATAGTGTGATGCCGGAGCACACGGGAGTCTTCGATGAAAGAATATCGGATCGCCGCCATTCCAGGCGATGGAATCGGCAAGGAAGTTGTGGCAGCAGGTCTCAAGGTCCTTAACGCATGCGCGCGGCGCGATGGCAATTTTGAGATCGCCATCACGGGGTTTCCATGGGGGTCGGATTACTATAAGCGCCATGGCAATCTCATGCCGGACGATGGCATTGCGCAACTGAAGGATTTCGACGCAATCTATTTCGGCGCCGTGGGCGCGCCGGACGTGCCCGATCACCTGACACTGTGGGGATTGCGGCTCGCCATCTGCCAACCTTTTGATCAGTATGCGAATGTGCGGCCGACGCGAATCCTGCCAGGCATTGAAAGTCCGCTCCGAGGTGTGACGGCCAAGGAGCTGGACTGGGTGATCGTGCGTGAAAACTCCGAGGGCGAATATGCCGGACAAGGCGGGCGCTCGCATCGCGGGCTTGCCGAAGAGATCGCGACGGAAGTCTCCATTTTTACCCGGGTCGGTGTCACCCGCATCATGCGTTTCGCATTCGAACTGGCGCGCTCGCGCCCGCGCAAACTCCTTACGGTGGTCACGAAATCCAACGCACAACGCCACGGCATGGTGCTTTGGGACGAGATCGCCAAGGAGGTTGCGACCGACTTTCCGGACGTTACCTTTGACAAGATGCTTGTCGATGCAATGACAGTCCGCATGACGCTCAACCCGGCATCGTTGGATACGATCGTCGCCACCAACCTTCATGCCGATATTCTTTCCGATCTTGCCGCCGCCCTTGCCGGATCGATTGGCATAGCGCCTACGGCAAACCTCAACCCGGAGGGGCGATTCCCTTCCATGTTTGAGCCGATCCATGGCTCGGCCTTCGACATTACCGGCAAGGGAATCGCCAATCCGGTTGGAACCTTCTGGTCGGCGGTGATGATGCTGGAGCATCTCGGCGAACCCAAAGCGGCAGCACGCCTCATGCGAGCAATCGAGCGTGTCACTGCCGACCCTGCACTGCACACGCCCGACCTGCGCGGCACGGCAACGACGGACATGGTAACCGAAGCAGTGTGCGCAGCCATTCTTGGCGATAACGAGTAGGACAAGACCAATGCCCGCCAATAGCCTCAAAATTGCTGTGATCGCCGGCGACGGTATCGGCAAGGAAGTCATGCCGGAGGGCATCCGCACCCTTGAGGCGGTTGCCAACCGGTTCGATATCGATTTGAAGTTCGATAGCTTCGACTTTGCTTCCTGTGACTACTACGCACACCATGGCCGCATGATGCCGGAGAACTGGAAGGATCTGATCGGCGGACACGATGCAATCTATTTCGGTGCCGTCGGCTGGCCGGAAAAGGTACCGGATCACATTTCGCTATGGGGTTCGCTCCTGCAGTTTCGCCGCGAATTCGACCAGTATGTGAACCTGCGGCCGGTCCGGCTGATGCCTGGTGTTCCCTCGCCGCTTGCCGGACGCGCGCCGGGTGATATCGATTTCTTCGTCGTGCGCGAGAATACCGAGGGTGAGTATTCCTCCATCGGCGGGAAGATGTATCCGGGGACGATCCGCGAAATCGTCGTGCAGGAGACTGTGATGAGCCGCGTCGGTATCGACAGGATACTCCGCTTCGCCTTCGATCTAGCGCAGGGCCGCCCCAAGAAGCACCTGACTTCCGCCACCAAGTCGAACGGCATTTCGATCACCATGCCCTACTGGGATGAGCGCGTCGAGGAAATGGCCAAATCCTACGGTGACGTGCGCTGGGACAAGTACCACATCGATATTCTGTGCGCGCATTTCGTGCTCAATCCGAATCGCTTCGATGTGGTC
Organism: Phyllobacterium sp.; assembly: GCF_037994425.1. Classification (NCBI taxonomy): domain Bacteria; kingdom Pseudomonadati; phylum Pseudomonadota; class Alphaproteobacteria; order Hyphomicrobiales; family Phyllobacteriaceae; genus Phyllobacterium; species Phyllobacterium sp. The sequence continues at coordinate 20,908 of NZ_JBBNAM010000022.1, read as the reverse complement.
GTGGCGTCCAATCTGTTCGGCGACATTCTGTCCGATCTCGGCCCGGCCTGCACCGGGACCATCGGCATAGCGCCTTCTGGCAATATCAACCCCGAGCGGAACTTCCCTTCCCTGTTTGAGCCGGTCCATGGCTCCGCCCCGGATATTGCGGGCAAGGGTATTGCCAATCCGATCGGGCAGATCTGGGCGGGCGCAATGATGCTTGATCATCTCGGTCATCCGCAGGCTGCCGCCGCAATCGTTGCGGCAATCGAGAGCGTACTTGCCGATCCAGAGCTCCGTACCCGTGACCTTCAGGGCTCAGCCGATACGAACGCTTGCGGCAGGGCGGTGGCCAAGGCGATCGGGGAGTCTTCAGAGAAATTGTCGAGGAAATCATGACGCCTCCGTTGCCCAAGATTGCACTTACGCCAGGCGATTGCACTGGCATTGGTCCCGAACAGACGGCGCGAGTTCTTCACGATGGCCGAATGTCGGGGGTGGCTCGCATTGTCGTCGTCGGCGATAAACGCGTGCTTGAGCTTGGCATGCGCCAGGCAGGCGTTTCCTTTGCGTATCGACGCTATGACTCGCCCGCTGCCGTTAATTGGTCGGACGGTGCGGTCCCGCTGATCGATCTCGGCAATACCGATCCCGCGTTATATGCGCCGGGCGTCGGCAGCGCCGAGTCCGGCCGGTCGACTGGCGACACGCTGGCGCAAGCGATTGAGTTTGCCAAGGCGGGTGATGTCGATGCGGTGAGCTTTGCGCCTTTGAACAAGCGAGCGATGTATGACGGCGGCTGGAAATTTCCGGACGAACACAAAATGTTCGCCCATCTCCTGAACCACCGCGGTTATTTCAGTGAGATGAATGTGCTCGACAACCAGTGGATGTCCCGCGTTACCTCCCACGTATCGCTGCGCCAGGCAGTCGAGCAGATCACGCAGCAGGCGATCGAGGATGCGATTGTCCTTGCCACGACGATGATGCGAAAGGCCGGCATCGCCGCGCCGCGGCTTGCCGTTGCAGCGCTCAATCCGCACGCGGGCGAGAACGGCCTGTTCGGGAACGAGGAGATCGATATCATCCGGCCTGCAGTCGAAACAATGGCGAACAAGGGAATCGACTGCAAGGGCCCGTTTCCGTCCGATACGGTGTATCTCAAGGCTTTCGCCGGCGACTTCGATGGCGTTCTTGCCATGTATCACGACCAGGGCCAGATCGCGACGAAATTGCGCGGCTTCAATCGCGGTGTCACGGTGACCGCGGGGCTTGATACGGTTTTTACCACACCGGCCCACGGCACTGCCTTCGACATTGTCGGCCGGGGTGTCGCAGATACAGGCGCCTTTGAAAACGCCATCAAGCTCGCCAGCCGGCTCGTGCAATTCAGGCAGCTTGCTGCTTAAGATTTGCGTCAGCCGGGCAGGCCCGAAAGGAGCGCGCCGGCAAGTCCGCCGAGGATCAGTACGCCGAGCACCGGAAATCGCGGGAACCAGTAGAATATGGCGGCAGCGAGACTGACGATGACGATCGCCTGGACCCCGCCATTGGATAGCTGGAACAGCGAGATGATACCGGCGACAATCAATCCGATGCCGACCGGCGCCAGCCCCTCACGCATGGCGCGGTGCCATCGTTTCTGGCGGTGGTTGTTAGTCAGTTTGAACACCGAATAGCAAAGCAGCGAAGACGGAACAAACAGCGCGAGGGTTGCAACGAGGGCGCCGAGCCAGCCAGCAATGCGCCAGCCAATGGCAGTCGCCAGCATCATGCCGGGGCCGGGAGCAGCACGTGACACGGCAAACAGATCAAGAAACTCACGCGAATTCACCCACTGGTGGACGATCACGGCTTCGTGCTGGATGCCGGCCACGATGGCACTGCCGCCGCCGATCGAGGTCAGCGAAAAGGGAACGAACACGACGGCGAGGGCGATGAGCGTATCAAACCGCAAAATTAGGTCCTCCGCCATACCATCGCAACACTGACCGGCGCCATGATGAGAGCGACGGGGATAAGCGGCAACTGAAACAGTCCAATGAGAACGGCGGTCATTGCGACGATGCCGACAGAGGGCGGAAAGCGCATGGCCCGACGAACGCCATGCACGCACATGACGACCAAAAGGCCCATGGCGGCGAAGGCGACGCCGTCGGATATGGCAGGAAGCAGTGCAAATTGCGCCAGCGCATCGAAAACCTGGCAAAACGCGATGACGGCGAAAAAGGGACCGACCAGAAAGCCGAGCACACAAGCAATCGCCCCGAAAGGCCCGCGAAGCTGTTCACCCATGCAGATGACCAGATTGACGACATTCGCCCCTGGTAGCATCTGCGAAATAGCAAGGCTGCTTGCAAACTCGTCTTCATCAATCCATCGGTTGTGAAGAACAAAACCCTGATAGAGCCAGCCCGTCAGCCCCCCGCCGAAGCTCAGGATTCCGATCTTGAAGCAGAGCATGAATAGCGAGCGGAGACGCGGCGCACTCGGAAAAGCAGAAAGATCAGACATGAAGATGCCGTCCTTTGGCGACCATTATACGCAATGACCAGTGGTCATCGCGTGGTTCGATCAATCGAAACTGGCAGCGAGGCCGTCTTTTAGGGCAGGAAGGCGCCACCATTGACGTGCAGCGTCTGGCCAGTCAGGAAGCGGGCCGCCGGACTGGCGAGATACCGGACTGCCGCCGCAACTTCATCAGGGGTGCCGCGACGGCCGACGAGCGTGCGCGTCGTATGGTGATGAGCCGGTTCGCCTCCCGCGGAGCTCTGAACCCGGTTCGTGTCAATCATTCCGGGGGATACAAGGTTTGCCGTAACGCCGCGTGGGCCGAGCTCGTGCGCGAGCGCCTTGGTGAAACCGTCGAGGCCGGCCTTGGCCGATATGACATGCGCCCGATGCACCGCGCCGGTATAGGCGGTCAATCCGCCAACGTTGATGATCGAGCCGCACTCACTCGAACAAAGATAGGGTATTGCTGCACGGCTCATCAGAAACGCGCCATCCAGCGTCACGCTCATTACCTCGCGCCAATCGGCAAAGCTCAGCGTCTCTATCGGAGCTTCGCGCCTTACCGCAGCATTGTTGATGAGAAGGTCAAGACGGCCAAGCCGCTCGACGGTGTCGCCAACAAGACGTTTTGCATCGGCTTCCTGCGCCACATCGCCGAGAAGGGCGACGGCAGGGCGGCCCTTGGACAGAATCTCGTCAACGACCGCTTCGGCTGCTGCCTGATCGGATCTGGCCACGACGGCGATCATCGCGCCTGCCTCCGCGAGTGCAAACGCTATGGCACGCCCGATGTTGCGCGAAGCGCCGGTGACAAGGGCGACACGGCCTTCAAGTTCACGACCTGTCGTGCTCATGGGCGTGCCCCTGACAGATCGACCGTACCTCCATCCGCCACCTGATCGAGCCGCGACCGCAGGACCGCGATCGCACTATTGGAATAGCCTGCAAAGCGCAGGTTTGCCTCGAACTTGGCCGACATTTCGGCATCAGGCAGCGGCTCATGCGCGCCGCCACGCATGTGCGGCTGATGGAACTCGTGCACTGACCCGTCCTTGAGGAACGCCTTCAGATGGCCGGTAAAGTTTCTGGGATAAGGATCATCTGGATTCACTTCGTAGGAAATCTTGGCGGCCAGTGCGCGCACGCCCGGGTCCGCCACCCGCTCATCGGTGAATTGGCCGAGCCCCGCTTGGCCATCCAGAAAGCCGACCGCCATGCAGTACGGCGTAGAAAACTTGCCGGCATAGCCGTTGGGTGGGCGGTGCTTTTCCTGAAGCGGCTCCCAGAGGCGATGCACAGTGCCGTCGCCAACCTTGCAGGTGATGGAGACAATTTCCTCCGCCCTGACGCCGGCTGCTGCCAATTGTCTGGCGCAGTCGATGAAGGGTTGGGTCATCGTTCCGCAGGCATAGGGCTTGAATGCGAGAGTCTCGACGATCCAGTTTCGACCAAGGCCTTCAATCAAGGGCAAAAAGTCGGGTGTCTTCGAAGGTGCGAAGGCCTTGTAGATGCCGTGGGAGCCCTCGAAGACGGTGACAGGGCCGGTGAACCCGGCCTCAGCCAGCAGCGCGGCTCGCAATCCCGACTGCGCCGCTGCGCCAGCGTGAAGACGCTTGGTCGAACTCCCGTCCGCGAGATATTCAATGATCCCGGAGGCAAGGCTACCCGAAATGCCGAGAGCCCTGGTGATGGCCTCGGCGCCAAGACCGAGCGCTGCGCCGACTGCTGCCGCAGCCGCAGGTGCGCCAAAAATTGCCGTGGGATGAAAGCCAGCCTTGTGCGTTGCCTGAGGCGCCACAAGGCTCATACGGCACATGAGCTCGGCACCTACGGCAATACCGCGCATGACGGCATGCCCGTCGAGCCCACGCTGTTCAGCTATCGCAAGAACTGCGGGTACGATGACGGCTCCAGCGTGGATCGGCCCACCTTCGAACGTATCGTCAAAGTCTTCGCCATGGGCAGCCGTCCCGTTAATCAGAGCGGCATCGTAGACGCCGACGCGGCGGCTGTGTCCGTAGACGCTACACTTTCCCTCATCCACGGCGCTTGCCAGTGCCGAACGAACGTAGTGCGTATTGCGTGCCGCGACAGCGAGGCCGACAATATCAACGAGCAGCCGGCGACCGACGGCCTTGACCGGTTCGGGCGGTTTTGCGCCAGCTGCAAATTCAGCCAGCCTTGCAGCAAGGGGCGTGGATGTCGGGACGGTCTGGTTCATGAATGGGCTTCCTCTATCTTTGTCCTGCGAGCGTCGCGCAATTCGCGGCTAAGCGAGAAGACGACGAAAATGAGTGCAACGCCAAGGAGGCAAACGGCGATCGGATCCTGCAGGAAGATCATGTGATCGCCACCCGAGAGCACGAGTGAGCGCCGATAGCTCGATTCCACCATATGGCCGAGGACGACGCCGAGGATCATCGGCAGAACGGGGAAGCGGGCGATGCGCATCATAAAGCCGACCAAACCGAGGCCGAGGGCGATGCCAAGGTCAAACAGGCTGTTGTTGAGCGTGTAGATGCCGGAAAGGATGAGGGCAAAGATAAACCCTGCGCGATAGGGCCTTGGCCGGTTCACCAACCAGATGCAGGCGGGAAGAATGATGATGCCGATGCCAATCTGGGCGATGATCGCGATGAACGAGCCTACATAGATACTGTCGATGACCTGGGCACTCTGTTCGAACAGTCGCGGGCCCGGGATAAGTCCATGCATCAACAGTCCGCCGAGAAGGACGGCGGTCGAATTCGAGCTCGGGATACCGAAGCTCAGGAGCGGGATCAGGGCCGTGCTTGCCACGGTGTTGTTGGCTGCCTCCGGCGCCGCGACGCCCTCCTCCGAACCCTTGCCGAAGAGGTGTGGTGTTTTCGACCAGCGCCTTGCCTCATTATACGACATGAAGGCGGCGATGGATCCGCCGCCTCCTGGGGTCAGGCCCTCGAAGAGGCCGAGAATGCAGCCGATGAATTGCGACCGCTTCAGCCTGTTCATGACGGCAAGGCTGGGTAATTTGATCCTGATGTTCTGGTTCAGCTGCGTCGTCGACGATGAGCCTGACTGGCTCATCAATTCCGTCAGAGCAAACAGGCCGACCATGACGAGAACGGGCTCGACGCCGCCGAGCAAATCCGGAATGTCGAAGGTAAAGCGCGTGACACCGGAAATCGGGTCGGTACCGACCGTTGCGATCATCAGGCCGATCGTTGCCGCCGCAAGCCCCTTGATCAGTGATTCACCGCTCATCGAAGCGATGACGCTGAGACCAAGGATGCCAAGGCCAAAATAAGAGGCAGGGGTGAAGGCCAACGCGAGCCAGGACAACGGTTCGGTGAGCAGGATCAGCATGGCGAGTCCGAAAAGGCTGCCGATGACCCCCGACATCAGCGAAATGCCGAGCGCCTCTCCTGCCCTCCCCTGGCGGTTGAGCTCATAGCCGTCGATGACCGTCGCGGCCGACGAGTTTGTACCCGGTGTCCGTATCAGGATGGCGGGGATCGATCCGCCATATTCGGCACCGATATAAACGCAGGCAAGCAAGGCGATGGCCTGGGCAGGATCCATTGTATAGGTGAAGGGCAGGACCAGAGCCATGGTGATCGAGGCGGAGATGCCAGGAAGAGCTCCGCCAAGAATGCCCCAGGTAAGACCGGCGATCGCGACGAACACCAGAGGCGTTTCAGTCAGAAGCCGGATGATGTCCAGAAATGTGGTCATCCGATCAATCCTTGAAAGAGCGCGCCTACGGGCTGATGCACGCCGAGCAATTTGACGAAGACCGCCCAATAGAGAACGCCGCCGCCGATGGAAGCGGCAAGTACCACCCAATTGCGCCGAGCCCCCTCATAGAGCGCCACGCCGCCGATCAGGAGTGCGGTCCCGGCCACGTAGCCGACAAAAGGCAAAAGGGCGACGTAGGCTGCGCCAAACAAAAGAAAGCCGATCGCTCGAGGCAAACGAGCATTGCCGTCGTCTTCATCACCCGCAATCGTCGCCCGGCGCGATCGGGCGCCCAGCAGGGTCCGGCCGATGAGAAGCAATCCGAGAATGGCAAGCACCGCCGCCAGAGCATGCGGTAGGCCAGCTGCACCTACTTCATCCGACAGCGTGCTGTCGGCGATCTCGCTGGACCAGACATAATAGAGGCCGGCGACGGCAAAAAGAACTGCGCCGCTTAGAATGTCTTTTTGCATCGATCGGCCCTCACGCTGAAATGTTGACGGGGAGCCGGCCGCGACCGCCCCCCGCGACGATCACTTGATCGCGCCCGTCGACTTGAGGAATTGCTCGGTCGACGTGGCAAAATTGTTGATGAAGGCCGGATAGTCCTTCTCGCCAATCAATTGAGGGACGAGCACTTCGGCCATATAGGCTTTCTTGTAGTCAGGATCGTCGAGCAGGTTCTTCACCGCCTGGTCCCAGATTGCACGTGTGGCTTCAGGCACGCCCTTCGGTCCGGCCAGGCCACGGAACTTTACCAGAGCGACATCATAGCCAAGTTCCTTGACGGTGGGTACGTCCGGCTTTTCCGATATGCGCTCCGGATTGAACGTTGCAAGCAGCGTAATCTTGCCCGCATCAAGCTGCGAGCGGAGTTCCTGGATTTCACCGATGCCGATGTCGAGCGTTCCGTTGAGAACGTTGAGCATCATGTCGCCGCCGCCCTCATGGGTGACGATGGCCGGCGTCACACCCGCGGCGCGCTTTAACTGCTCTGCCGCCTGACGTTCAAGCGAAGCCGGATTGGCGGCGCCCCAGCGCCCACGTTCCTTCTTGGCATGTTCGATGACATCCTTCAGCGATTTGTACGGTCCGTCCGTGCGCGTATAGATCACCTCGCTATCGGCGAAGATATTCACCAGCGGCTCCATGTCCTTATAGGAACTCTGTGGCTTGCTCATCAAGGACGTGTAGATGTAGGTGGGCGTCGTTGCATAAAAGACGCTTCCGTCAGCCGGGCTCGTGGCAACGCGGGCCATGGCCTTTGCGCCACTGCCACCTTGAACGTTCTCGACGACGAATGTCGCATCGATGTACTTGCCGAGATATTTGGTCATCTCGCGCAGGAAAACGTCGCTGCCACCGCCGGGGCTGGAATGCGTGACCAGGGTGACAACCTTGTTTGGATAAGGCAGTGGTTCAGCCCCAGCGGTTGCCGATGCGAATGCGAGCGTGGCAAGGCCAACGGCGGCCACGCTTATAGTTTTCATGAAGCTCATCTCTCTCTCCCATTTGATCACCGCTTCTTCGGAACGGCTTGCTCACTTGACAAGTCTGTTCATTCCTCTCCGCTGATCAGCGCGACCAGCCGATCGATATTCCCCCCGTGATCGACATTTCGTACAAGTGTCAGCAGTTCCTCTTGAGCCCTTGTGCCGATCACGCCCTCGGCGCACATGCGAAACTTGTCGTCCAGCCCCGCATCGCTGATCGGCTTCGATGGCCCACCGCGGTAGCGTTCATCAGCCCACTGGACCAGGATCCGGCCATCCTTTGTCGTCACCTCAATACGCGAACGGATCTTGTCATAGCCAGCAGCGTCGATACCCGGGTCATTAATGACATCCGTGCGCGCCTGCAGATCCTGCATGGCCTGGCCAGCAACGAAATGATCCTCGAATTCGTGATGGCTTGCCCTGCGGCACAAGAGGATCATCGCAAGCAATGCCGGCATCGAAAACTTTGCCTGGAGGTGATCCTTCGCGATCGGATAGCGGATCGGTTCGATGATGTTCTTGCCGGCAAAGAACCTGATGCGTTCAACCTCCTCCGCTTTCAGATCATGCTCCGTCACGAGCTGCAACATCGCATCCATGGATTGATGCGTCAAAATACCTGACGGATATGGCTTGATGCTGACGCCAGGTTCGACGATGGTCAAGGGCCCGGAAAAGCCGCACGCCGCCTTGTCCGCGTCAAATCCCTCGCCCATCACGGAGAAAAAGCCCCATTGCCCATCGAGCGCGGAGGGATCCGCCTCGAACCCCTGCGCGGCGAGGAAGGCAGCGGTAACGCCGTTCTCACAGGCCCGACCGACATGGAGTGGCTTGGTCATGGTGCCGAAATTGACGCGTATCCCTGCCGCAAGGCTCGCCGCCAGTCCAAGGGCATGAGCAAGCTTGCCGCCGCTCAGCCCGAGCAGTTTTGCGGCTGCCGCGGCGGCGCCGAACGTGCCGACGGTTCCGCTCGTATGATGGCCACGCCGATAATGACGCGGCTTCATCCATTCGGCGATTTTGCATTCAACTTCGAAGCCCACCTGAAAGGCGAGCATCAGCTCACGACCATCGACCTCACCCCTTTGGCTCGCGACGATAAGGGCTGCCGTGAGTGGTGGGACCGACGGGTGTGTGAGCAATCCGTAGACGTGGGCGGGATCGTTGGAAACCTGGGTATCATCCCAATCATGGGCGTGCCCGGCGGTGCCCCAAACACGGGCCGCCAAAGGGGCCGGAACCCGTGTCGGTCCGTTGCCCGGCAGCGGTGCGTCTTTCCGGCCGCCCTGCGCCAGGGCATCGGCGATCAGGATGCGAACAGATTTTTCGCGGCTGCCCGCCAAATAGAGCCCGGCTGTATCGACCATGCAGCGGCGACCAATGGCAAGTGCCTCATCCGACAGGTCACCATAAGTGGTTTGCTCGATAAAACGTATGGCCTGGGCCGTGATATCTGTCATCAATTGTCTGATCTCCAATGCATTTCCAGTTCCATTCGCCTTCCCCCGCACCCCCTGTTTTTTGGCGTGAGAGCTGGGCCTCGGCCTGCCGGGAAAAGTCAGACGTCCTGATTGCTGCCGAAGGCTGAATTGTCCCAAGGTGGGTGATAAATTGCAGACTGCCAATTGTCAACAATTTATCACCCACGAAGTATCGGGAGACCCCGCCGAATGACGCAACGAGGCTGATTTGAAATCGCCTCCAGTCCCGTTCAGTGCTAAATTGAGGGCGAAAAACGACAATCGATGCAAGATCGGGGAACTATAGCCAAGGGGATCGGAAGATGCGAGGCAGCAAGAAAGTCGCGCAGCGCGACATCCTCGGCAGTCACTCTCCATCACAAGAGGCGCACCATCGAAGGGAAGCGATCTCATGATCGATGTTCAATACAAGGAGCATCAGGGCGAACGGATCGCGCTTGCAGAGGACGAGGCTGGTAACGTCTACGTCAATGTCCTTGGCAAGGAGGGAACTGGCAGTGTGTGGCGGGCTGATGGCCGCAACGATGCACGACTGGTGGCGATCGGGGCCAGATATAACCCTGACAGGTTCCCCTGCGTAAACCGGAACGCCAAGCCAACCAGTACTGTGAGGTAACTTGGACATTGGGCTGTGGCTGCGCAACCTTGGCCTGCAATCCTACGAGCAGGCATTTCGCGACAACGGGGTCGACCTCGATGTCTTGCCCCGATTGACTGCGGCCGACCTTAAGGAAATTGGCGTTGCGGCCGTCGGCCATCGCAGGAAGATCCTTGATGCCGTCGGTGAATTGACGGCAACGCGTGCTTTCCCGGATCGAGCCGAACGGCGCCAACTTACGGTCATGTTTTGCGATCTGGTCGGCTCTACCGCCCTTTCCGCTCGTCTCGACCCGGAAGACATGCAGGAATTGCTGCAAGCCTACCACACGCGGGTTGGCGCAATCGTCGGCAAACACGGTGGCTTTGTTGCCAAATATATGGGTGATGGCGCGCTCATCTATTTTGGTTATCCGCAGGCCCATGAGGATGATGCCGAACGGGCCGTGCACGCGGGCCTGACGATCGTTGCCGAAATTTCGCAATTGCAGGCCCACAGCGATCGCCTCAGTGCGCACGTCGGCATTGCGACGGGCATCGTCGTGGTTGGAGACCTCCTTGGAGTGGGGGAGGCGCAGGAGCGCGGGATTGCCGGCGATACGCCGAATCTGGCCGCCAGGCTCCAGGAACTGGCGGAGCCAGGCGCAGTGGTGATCGGATATAATACGCGCCGGCTTGTCGGCGATCTGTTTGAACTCGACCCGCTCCCTCCGGCGACACTGAAGGGCTTTGCAGGTTCAGTGCAGAGCTGGCGCGTGACCGGCGAGGGAAAGGCGGAGAACAGGTTCGAAGCGCTTCATGGCAAAGGGGTCACTCCACTCGTCGGCCGCAGCGACGAACTGGAGCTCATTTTGTCGCGCTGGCAACAGATAAAGAATGGTCGCGGCCATGTCGCGCTGATTTCCGGGGAACCCGGCATCGGCAAATCGCGCCTTGTGCTTGCGCTGCGCGAGCGTCTCCAGGATGAACCCAAGACATCGTTTCGCTACGCCTGCTCGCCGCATCACGTCAACAGCGCGCTCTTCCCGTTCATAACCCAACTCGAGCGGGCGGCTAGATTTGAGACGGATGATGATGGGGAGCGGCGCCTCGACAAACTTGCAAGCCTGCTTCAGCCATCGTCAACCTCGCAACAGGAGTTGGCGCTAATTGCCGATGTGCTTGGCATCCCTATCAGACCAGGAGATGCCGTTGGGATTGGAGGATTGTCGTCCCTGCAAAAGAAAGGGCTTCTCTTCCGGGCATTTCTCGCGCAACTCGAGGGACTGGCACGGCACAGTCCCGTGCTGGTGGTGGTTGAGGACGTCCATTGGCTTGATCCGACTTCACGTGAGCTCTTCGATCAATTGGTCGAACGACTTCAGCAACTACCAGTTCTTCTTATCGCGACGTTCCGGCCGGAGCTGCCGCCGCCCTGGATCGCCATGCCGCATGTGACGCTGCTGTCATTGAACCGGTTGACCCATGAACAGGCTGGGTCGCTCGTCGAACGGGTCGCCGGTGGCAAGGCCTTGCCGCACGAGGTACTCGATCAGATCCTCGCCCGGACGGAAGGTGTGCCGCTCTTCACCGAAGAGCTGACCAAGGCTGTCATAGAATCGGGACTACTCAGGGACGCAGGTGACCACTACGTTGTCGGTGGCCCGCTTCAGCCGCTAGCCATTCCCTCCACGCTTCACGATTCGCTGATGGCACGCCTCGATCGGCTCGCCCCGATCAAGGAGGTGGCGCAGATCGGCGCCTGTATTGGCCGTGAATTCGATCACGAACTGCTCGCTGCGGTTGTCCCGATGCCGGAGGCAGAACTGGCGGCGGCGCTGGAACGACTGGTTGCCGCCGAACTCGTCTTCCGCAGTGGCGTCCCGCCGGCCACAATATACGTCTTCAAGCACGCGCTGGTGCGAGATGCCGCCTATCAGAGCCTCCTGCGCAAGCGACGCCAGGAATTGCATGCCAATATTGCCACCGCGCTTGAAGCAAAATTCCCCCAGACCGTTGAGGCACGGCCGGAGTTGATCGCACGTCACTTCGATGATGCGGGGCTGTGCGAAAAGGCGGTCGTATACTGGTTGCAGGCAGGCGTGCTGGCAGCCGGCCGATCCGCCAATGTGGAAGCAATCGCGCACCTGCGGTCGGGGCTTGCAAGCCTCGCCGCCCTACCTCCTGGTGCGCTTCGCGCGCGCTTGGAACTGTCCTTGCAGCTGGCACTCGGCGGGCCGATCCTGGCCACGACGGGCTTCGCCTCGAGCGAAGCGGGGGCGCTTTATCTCCGTGCCCAGGAGTTGAGCCGCGAACTTGGAAACGATGCCGATCTCTTCACCTCCATCAGGGGCCTCGGATACGTTTATCATGTGCGTGCCGACCTTCGCGATGCGACGCGAATGATTGACGAAGTGGTCGACCTTGCGCAAAGGATCGGCGACCCGGCGTTTCTCGTCGAGGCCTGTCATTTCGCCGGAGCGCCGACATTTCATCTCGGCAAATTCCAGACTTCCCGTGATTGGCTTCAGAAGGGCGTTGACACTGCCGAGCGCTATGGCCGTCTTCAGTCCGAGCTCTATGGCATCAATACGATCGCATTCTGCCGCGTCTATATCGGGCACTGTGATTGGCATCTCGGCTATCCTGATCGTGCTCTCAAGATCGCCATGGAAGGAGTGGCGCTCGCAAGGGAAGGTGCGCGCCCCTTCAGCATCGCGATGACACTTGCCTACCTTGCCATGCTGCATCAGTTCAGACGCGAGCCTGTGGCAGCCATGCGTATCGCCGAGGAAGCCCGCAGTCTGTGCCTGACATACAGGTTCGACTATTATGGAGCCTGGAGCGCGCTGGTGCTCGCCTGGGCGATTGCACAACAGGGGCAGCGTCAGAAAGGGTACGATGCCTACCGTGCGGCACTCGTTGAATTTGCGCAAACGGGCGCAGGGCTGCGGATGCCCCACTACCTTTGTCTGCTTGCGGCGATTCACCGGAAGGCAGGACGACGTTCCGCCGGGCTAAAACTCCTATCCGAAGCGGCGCAGATTGCTCAAGGGACCCTGGAGACCTGGTGCGATGCCGAGCTCGAACGAGAACGCGGAGAACTGCTGTTGCTCGATCCTTCCGAAAAAGCGCGCCTGGCGGCGGAAATGGCTTTCAAACGCGCAGTAGACATTGCCGCCAATCAGGGTGCAATGATGCTCGAACTGCGGGCGAAGGCGGCCCTGGCGCGGCTCTGGGCCGAGCGCGGCGAACTTGAGCGGGCCATCGAGATGCTTGCTCAGGCCTATGGTCGGTTCACAGAGGGGCTCGAAACGCCCGACCTCAGCCACGTCCGGGCGCTTCTTGGCGATCTTAAGCGGAAAGCTTCAGGGGGCCTTTCCAACGGCTAGGTCGCGAGCGTCGCCCGCAGGCGTTCTGAGTTTTGCCTGCTGGAACGTCTGACCCATCGCGTCTGAGAAGTCGGCGAAAGCCTCAGGCAACGCCAGACTGAGGTGCCCGCGCCCCGGACGTCGTCAGTGAAGGTCGCGAGGGACGTGGTCATGCCCACGCCGCTTGAATATTTTGACCACCTCGCCGATTGGCACATCTGGAGATATCAAGGGATCGTAATTTTGCCAGAACTGCAATTCGTAGACGATGGCTCGTTCGCGACGGGCATGAACATTCAGATCGCAGGCGTTGGCTATGATCGATTTCAGTGTTGTGAGATAGTCGCCCAGCGTCGAGTCCGGGTAGTGGTCAGCTGTCAGTTCCAACCAGCCCCCTCTCGGTTCCTCCAAAGGTTCAGCGCTCAATAAATAGATCATCAAGTCCAGCGAAGGACTTTCGGGTGGCGGTGCCTTGTTCATTATTGTCTCCCAAGCGTCCCACCCCACCGCTACACTGCTGCACGGAATGATTCCTCGTCAAATTAAATAAAGTACATGAAGTACCTGCCGGACCTCGCAGGCACCTGTACGCGACGCAAGAAAGGCGGCCATGCGTTCCTGTACCGGCCGACCATTCGAATCGGGTTATGCCGAGCGCAGTGCGTCTATGAGCGTGGCCGCCCGAGTAAATCGAGCGCTGCACCAGTTTAGCATGATGGGCCGCTCAAGAATGAAGCGATAGCGATTTCGCGCATCCTGTGCCCCCATTTTTCATCGTCCGAACAACTCTGAATGCGCGCCGAGCTTGACGAATTCGACGAAGTCATCATCGGCATTATAGACCAGAAGAAAATCACCGCCGATGTGTGCTTGCCTCGCCCCTTTCCACTCGTTACCGGAAAGCTCGTGATCGGCCCATTCTGCTCCCAACGGCTTCTTCAGAATGATCAGCGCCATCAATTCGATGGCGCGATTCATATCCATTTTCCGGGCCTTATTGTATCGGTCCCAGTCTTTTCGAAATTGCTTGGTATATTCAGATGCTCTTGGAAGAGGGGCTCGTCTAGCGGCGCTTGGCTTTTTCAAGTTGATTTCTCGCAGAACCTACCTTCTTGCCATCGAGATCAGCGAAAAGCTCCTCGGGTGTCGCAAAGCGAGCCCTACTAGCCTCCCTGATCTCACGAGCCTCAGCAAGAGCGGCACGGGTTGTTTCATTGGGAACCTTGAGTTCAAGAGGAAAGCTCTGGCTCGCGACGACGCGATGAAGAAACATTCGAACGGCGTCTGAAACCGAAAGACCAAACGATCCAAGAACCGAGGAAGCCTCGTCACGAATATCATCATCGACCCGAACGTGAATCATTTTGGTATTGGCAGCCATATTACGGCCGGCAGTTCTTTTCTTAGTGGCATATTTTCTAGGATCAGGACCTATTAAGTTCGGTTGAGATGTGATTCAGAGTCTCTGTTGAAGGAGGTTCTGATGGGTGAATTGTTTATGCTGAGCGAGCGTCAGATGGCGCGGATTTCCCCGCATTTCCCACTGTCGCATGGTGTGCCGCGGGTCGACGATCGCAAGGTGGTCAGCGGCATAATGGCCATGGCAAGCCATCATCCTGCTCCTGTCGGAAGGCCAGATGAGCGCCCACAAAGGTGCCAGGCTTGTTATCGACGCACTGCCATCCGCTTCGCACCTAATCGCCGACCGAGGCTACGACAGCAACTGGTTCCGCCGCAGCAAGGACTACAGACGAGCCTCAAGCACCATGTTGAAGGGGGTTTGGGCCGATTTGCGGACCTTCGAAAACCCTCCCGCGTTGAGGACCTTTGTCAGCTTCGCCTGACCAGCCTGTGCACCAAGCGCTGCGCCCACTTCCTGGCCCAAAGAGGCGGGTACACAGGTGTTGGTCGATGCTGCATAGAAGACGCGGCCCACCGGGTTGAGGTTGTCCTCCAGGTTGTCACCTGCCATCGGCTCGACCAGCATCAAAATACCATCAGGCTTAATTGCGTTTGCGATATGACGAACGGCTCCGACAGGATCACCCATGTCATGAAGCGCGTCGAATATCGTGACGAGATCGAAGCCCGCGCCAACGAAGTCCTGTGCCCGCGCAGTCATGAACTGCACATTGGCCAATCCCCTCGCATGCTCGCTTGCATGCTCGATTGATGGGGCGTGAAAGTCGATGCCGATGAATTCCGAGTTCGGGAAAGCAGTGGCCATGAGCAGCGTCGATGAGCCGAACCCGCAGCCGACGTCCGCTACCGAAGCGCCGCGCTCCAACATCTCGATGACCCCCTCAAGGGAAGGTAACCAGTTCGGTACCAAGTTGGCCTTATAGCCCGGCCGAAAAAATCGATCAGTGCCGCAGAACATGCAGTTGCATCGCTCCCGCCAGGAAACACCGCCGCCGTGTCGAAACGCGTTGGTCAGCTTCGCACGATCGGCGTAAACGGCCTCAAGCGCCAGGAAGCCTCCGACCATGTTGACCGGACTGTCATCAATCGCAAAGACCGCCGCCTGTTCGCAAGAAAGTTCGAACAGTCCCGTGGCCTGGTCGTACTCGACGAATCCAGATGCCGCCTGTGCCGAGAGCCATTCCTGGATATAGCGTTCCCCTGTGTTGGTGGCGTCCGCCAGTTGGGCAGCTGAGATCGGGCCCCGACCCGCCATGTTGCGATAAAGGCCAAGTTCCTCGCCCACGATCACGAGGGCGGCGTTTTGGGCCGCACCGAGTTCATTGACCATGACGCCCAAAAGCGCCTGCAATTTTTCTGCGTTCAGCTCCATTGCGATAACCATCCCTTTCAGTGAGCGGCGGGTCGCCGCCGTTTCGAGGCGTTGTTTACGTGTTGCGAACTGTTCTCAACAGAGGCAAACTAGCCGCTATGAAGCGGGTTGAGCCACATTCCGTAAACCGGAGACAGCCGTTGCGGGTCAGCATCGTGGCTTTTCACGAATGTGACCCCTCGATCATGTACGGTATCTTCGATACCCTCTGGATCGCTGGGGCTGACTGGAAAAGCAGTTCCAACGAGCCGACCAGCGAAGTGCTGTTTTCCCCGCGCCTCGTTGCGGCCGATCCCGGTCCTTTGACCCTGATCACGGGTGTGACCATCATGCCCCAGGCAACGATCGACGATATCGAGGAGACCGACTACGTACTCGTTCCAAACGTGCTTGTAGACACGCCCCAATCCGTGCGCGCTCTGGACCGCAGGCTGCTTGACTGGATCGTCGCGATGCACCGGGGCGGGGCAAAACTGCTTGCGGCTTGCGGAGGCTCGATCGTTCTTGCAGAGGCGGGGCTGCTGGATGGATATTCGGCCACGACCCACTGGATGTACGCGCCGCTGTTCCGTAGCCAGTTTCCCAAGGTCGACCTTAAGGAAGAGCGCATCCTGGTGCAGGCAGGTCCCGGCCACTCCATCGTTTGCGCTGGGGGAGCATCCTCGTGGCAGGATCTCACACTGTATTTGATTGCCCGTCATGCCGGAACGGCAGAAGCGATCCGCGTCTCCAAGCTGTTTCTCTATCAATGGCATCGAGAAGGCCAATTGCCATATGCATCGATGCTCGCAAATGGCGACCACGGTGACGCGGCCATCAAAAAGTGCCAGGAATATGCCGCTTCGAATTACCAATCCACGGAAATTCTATCTGAACTGCTCGATCTTTCCCAACTGCCGAAGCGATCATTTGATCGACGGTTCAGAAAAGCAACCGGTTACGCACCACTTGAATATATTCAATGGCTTCGGATCGAGGAAGCCAAGCAAATGCTTGAACTTGAGTCCGGACCGATCGAAGAGGTTGCCTTTGAGGTGGGATACTCGGACCTTGCGTCTTTCCGCCGTCTATTCCGCAGGCTCGCTGGACTGACGCCGGGTGAATATCGCCGGCGCTTCAGGCTGCCCGCGAACGTCGAGGCAGCCATCCGATTTTCATCACCCAGTGATGCCGAGCCGCGCGCGTGAATGCCGCAAAGAGGTGCTGCGGCAATAATCGCTCGGTGCTGCGAGCGGGGGGGGCGGACGCTGCGCTCCGCCTGCCAGGCTTCAGATGAGACCGTATTGCTTGGCCTTGTTGCGCAAAAATGGAAGTCCATTGCCCATGACCTCCTCCTCGTCCTTGGCGACAGGGCGCCACACGGCAAGCCCGTAGGCGACCTCGGGCGGCATGTTGATGAAGCTCTCCATGGCAAGGCCGCCCTTGAAGCCGATGGCCGCCAGCGCCGCGTAAATTTCATTCCAGGGACAATTGCCATATCCCGGCGTTCCCCGGTCGCTTTCAGAAAGATGAATATATTTCAGATGTTCGCGCGCATCGAGAATGCCGTTGGCGGCGCCCTTTTCCTCGATGTTCATATGATAGGTGTCAAGGTGCACGAAGATGTTGTCAGCGCCGACGCGCTCGATCATGTCCACCGCTTGCCGCCCGGTGTTGATCAGGTGGTTTTCGTAGCGGTTCACTGCTTCAACGCCGAGCTCGATGCCGAGCGGTCTGGCGTGTTTGGCCGCTTCCGTCAGCACCCGGGCAATATTGTCGTATTCGCCTTGTGTCGGCGGCACGCCCGTGCGCTCGCCGATACCGCCGAAGATTACTCCGGAAAGCGCCACGGCGCCCATTTCGGCGGTCTTGTCGATGGCAATCTTGAGGTGCTCGATCGCTGCATCCGGACGCACCGACGCCCAAGCCCGTTCGGGCAGGCCGAGCGAGCAGACGGCTGGCAGGCCATGTTTTTCCAAAAGCGCGCGGGTGTGGGCAGCATCGACCGCAGGCGCATTGAGCAGGGCAATCTCGATGAAATCCATCTTGTATTTGACTGCGGCAGCGATGGCCTTTTCAGCGCCCGCTCGATCCCAATTCATCGTCCACATGCTGGTGTGAACGCCAAAACCCTGAACAGACATTGTTCTACCCTTTCCTGCGATTGAAAATCATGATCTGAGCGGCGAGCCAACGCAGGATCATCACGGCCAGCAGGAGGATACCCCATACCGCTGTTGCCAGATGCTGGTTGGCCCCCATAAGATTGAGGCCCGACGAGAGAAGCTGCAGAACGACAAGCGCGACGAAGACCGGTATGACCCGGCCGAAGCCGCCGAACGGATTGACGCCGCCAAGGAAGCAGGCAAGCACCGTGATCAGCAGATAGGATTCACCGTGTCCGACCCGCACCGAGTTGAAGCGGGCAAGCATGATGATACCCGCCACCGCGCACATGGCGCCCGAAAGTGTATAGACCAGCACCAGTACCTTGCGCGTATTGACGCCGGAATAGCGGGCAGCCTCGATATTGGAACCGATCATGTAGGTGTTGAAACCGAGCTTCATGCGCGTCAGCAGAACATGCCAGATAAGCACGCAGGCGATGAAGATCAGGAGCGGTATCGGAATGCCGACAAAACTGCCATGGCCGATCGGCTGGAGAAAGGCGGGAAAGCCTGAAACATCACCGCCGCGCGTCAAAAACTCGCCAAGGCCGCGCACGAAGATCATCATCGAGAGCGAAACGAGGATGGGGTGTGCACGCGTATAGGCAATCACCAGCCCCATCACCACGCCGGTCAAAGCCCCGACGCCGATCGCGAGCAGACTGCCGAAAACGAAGGAGGCCAGGCTGGCATCGATGCCCCCGCTGGCCTGCAGCACCCACGCGACCGTCAATCCGGCTATGTTGGCCGTGAAGGTAATCGCAAGGTTGAGACCGCCGGTCAGGACGGGCAGCAGCATTGCGAGCGTCAGGAGCCCAAGTTCCGGCAGCTGGAACGCCACCGAACCAAACGTTGCGGAGCTCAGGAACTGCGGCGAGGCGATGCCGAAGAATAGTATGACGGCTATGAGAGCGAATCCTGGCCCCGCTATCTCGGGGCCGAGAAAATCGCGAATACGGTGGATCGCATTCATGGCCTGGATCCTTGCGTGCGCAGGAACGGCAGGAGCCGTTCAAGTCGCGTGTTGGAAATCGTGATCGCAATCAGGATGATGGCACCGATGATCATCTTGAAGGCAAATGGCGAGACGCCCATGAGGTTGAGACCGTTCTGCGTGATCGAGATCAAAAGAACCCCGAGCACGCAACCGAACACTGATCCCTTGCCGCCACCGAGGCGCGCTCCCCCGAGAACGACGGCGGCAAGAACGTCGAGTTCGCGCCCATAGAGCGCGTTCGGCACCACCTCCTGCGCATAGTGGGCCTGGATGAGCCCGCCAATGCCGGCCATCATGCCGAGCCAGCCAAATGCAATGAACTGCATGGCGCCAATATCGATGCCGAAGCGGCGCGCCCCTTCCGGATTGTCGCCAAAGGCATAGAGCTGGCGTCCGGTCGTCGTTCGCGTGATGAGCAGCCATGTTGCGAGCACGCAGAACGCCATCACGAGTACCGGCAGCGTGATCTCCGCCCAGGTACCGTCAGCCATTTCCCGCTCGAAGAGAACGACGCGCTCCGTGAGCCAGTCCGGCAGGTCGTAGATCGACACGCCTTGCGTGAAGAACATCAGAAGCCCGAAATAGATGTTGAAGGTGGCGATGGTGGCGACGATCGAGATGATCTTGAAGCGGTGAATGAGGAAGGCGTTGAAACAGCCGAGGAGAATGCCGAGCCCACCTGCGATCAAAAGTCCACTGATCCACCCGCCGCCTCCTATCCAGCCGAGGATCAGCGCCGTTCCATATTGAACGACCGAGGCTGCGACAGCAAAGGAGATGTCGATGCCGCCGGCAATGAGGACGACGAGAAGTCCGACGGCAAAGATGATATTGACCGAACTTGTGTTGAGCAGATCAAAAGCGTTGCCGAGCGAAAAGAAGTTCGCAGTCGCGAACGACAAGAAGATGCACAGGGCGGTTATCACGGCAAGGAGCGCGAATTCCGTGGCATGAGACTGGATGAGCTTACGCATAGACGGCGGCCTCGATTTCTTGAAGCGTGGCGCTTTGCGGGTCAAACCAGCCAGCCATGCGGCCTTGTGCCATGTGCAAGACCCTATCCGCGTTGAAATAGACTTCGGGCACCTCGTCCGAGATCAAAATGATGGCAAGTCCACTCTCGGCGAGCTTGGCGACAATCTCGAAGATGCCGGCCCTCGCACCCACATCGACGCCGACCGTAGGGGCATCGAGGATGAGGAGCTTCGGGTCGGTAGCGAGCCATTTGGCGATCGCTATACGCTGCTGGTTGCCACCGGAAAGGGTGGAGACAGCGTCGTCCTGCCTGCCGATCTTGACGCCAAGTTCCCTGACCCAATGGGCGACCAATTGTCTCTTGCGTTGATCAGACAAAAGCCCACCTGCCCTGATGCGGTCGAGGGAAGCGATCACGAGGTTGTCGGCAATCGACTGCGGCTGGATCAGGCCGAGCGAAAGCCGGTCTTCGGAGAGATAGGCGACACCGGCCGCAATCGCCTCGCGATTGGACGAAAACTTGACGGGTTTGCCTTCGAGCAAGACCTCGCCGGATAATGGTTTGAGCATGCCGAAAAGCGAGAGGGCAAGTTCTGTGCGTCCTGCACCGAGAAGCCCGGTAATACCAAGCGTTTCGCCGCGCCTTACGGTAAAGGAGATGTCTTCGAACTGTCCCGGGCGGGTCAACCCCTTTACGTCGAGCACAACCGGATTGCCCGCAACAGGCTTTGCCCGCACATGCTGGTCGAAGAACTTGCCGGTCATCAGTTCGGTGATGCGCGACTGCGTCATGCCTTCGACGGGATAGACGCCCACGAGCGCGCCGTCGCGAAGCACCGTAATGCGATTGGAAATCTC
>NZ_JBBNAM010000021.1:0-28548 GCF_037994425.1 Phyllobacterium sp. | reverse complement strand
GCAACCTGTTGAGACTCGGCAAGATAGCGCTTGTCGTGCGCATCGGGTGGAATGATACCTGCCCCGGCGCTCTTGTCTTCCAGTTCGAAAGCAAACACAGCGATTGACATCGGCTGAGCGTGCGCGGATGTGCAGGCTCCAGCCAGGAGCACCATCAGGACGATCAATATGCGAATGCGCATGGTAGTCCTCCCGTGCGAATATTCTCCGTTGTACACGACCCGACAGCCCAAATCACGGTCAAAGCGGCGCAAACCTTTCCCGCCTCAGCCGAGGTGCGAAGTTCCCTGAGCGGGCCTCGAAGGCGCGTCCACAGGCCTTATGAGATAAGCCGGGCTGCGAATTCCATACCACGCCCGCTGTGGCCTCCGGCCCCGATACTAAAGTTGGGTCCACTTCAAGAAAGGCCTACGACTGCAAATCGCGCGCTACACTTTCTAGACTGGACGCGCCGGGCGTTAGACCGCATGATTCAGCTTTGGAGATGGTCCGGTGGCAAGCAACGGCTACAAGCAGTTTTGTCCAGTGGCAAAAGCGTGCGAGGTGCTTGAACCCCGCTGGACGCTATTGCTTCTTTGCGAAATGTGGTCGGGGTCGACCCACTTTAACGAAATTCGCCGCGGCGTCCCCGGCATGTCGCCGACGCTCATGTCAAAGCGGCTTCGAAAGATGGAAGCAACAGGTCTCGTTGCGCGCGCGGAAAATCCATCAACAGGTGAAATAAATTACACCACGACAAAGATCGCTGATGAGCTTGCACCGATCGTCGAAGCGCTTGGCAAATGGGCTCACCGCAACGTCGATGCGGAGGTGACGCTGGAAAACCTCGATGCGAAACTATTGATGTGGAACATTCGTCGCAAGATCAACGGCAGCGCCTTTCCATCATCCAAACGCAGTGTCATCGAATTCACTTATCCGGAACTGCCAAAGAATGAGCAAAGTTATTGGCTGATAGCGAAGCCCGGAATGCCCGTTGATTTATGCTGGCTTGATCCTTGTCACGATGTCGATCTCTTTGTCTCGGCCGATCTCAAAGCCATGACCTCGGCGTGGATTGGACTGACCACCTTGAAAGCCGAGATATCGCGCGGAAAGATTTCGTTAATCGGCGATGCGGCGATCGCAGGCTCGATCGACAGTTGGTTGGTGCGCAGTTCCTTTGCTCGGTGTTAACCACACCCGATCGTCTGTGAGTCTTTCAATGTTTGCGAGGAATGCTTGGGGAGCCGCATAAGCGAAGCGCACCTGGCCAACAAGAGTTCAGACCCGCTTTTTACTGCCCAACTGCTCAAGGCTACTGACTATTCTGCTGGTACGCTCATCAAGATAGAGGCGAAACGTCTTTAAAGGTGAGGCCCAACAAACCACCCTTGGGGAACAGTGAGCTGGGCCTCATGCCGGGGGTCATCCAGCCAGCCTATTTTGCCGAAGATAATCGATCGCAACAATTACCCGCGTTGTCGTCAATACGAGCTAGCCGTGAACTAGCGAGAAGGCGAGGCGCAGTCCGAGGAGAAAGGAAGCAACAAACCGCGCCTCGATGTTGCCAATTGTTAGGCATGCAACACCAAAATCTTGCGCCCGCCGAAGCTATCCGTCAATTCACGTTAATACTGGACGATGAGGTCTGGCGTTACCATCATAATGACGGTGGAGGCAATAACCCCAGCGGCTCGCGCGCAACATGCGGGTTCTCGCAAAAGACATCCGCGCGGCAATCAGAAATTCAAAAAAATAGCCGGACTTAAAAGCCCGGCTTAATTGTGAAGGTCAAAAAACCTCCAGAGGGGAACAGCGGATGCGGCAAATGGGAGGAGACCACATCCACTGCATGCTGTTTAATCGAGTGACTGGATCTACTCAATCGTCATTAATGCATAGCTGCTATGCATGTCGCCTCAATTATGGGCAATCCAAAAGAGGGCGACACGGTAACGCTGCATTCTGCACCTACCGCCATCTCACGGCTCA
The DNA here is from genome assembly GCF_037994425.1 of Phyllobacterium sp. Classification (NCBI taxonomy): domain Bacteria; kingdom Pseudomonadati; phylum Pseudomonadota; class Alphaproteobacteria; order Hyphomicrobiales; family Phyllobacteriaceae; genus Phyllobacterium; species Phyllobacterium sp. Next base: position 26,574 of record NZ_JBBNAM010000021.1, on the reverse strand, counting down.
ACCACGTCACTTGACCGTTGCGCCTCTGGGCGTTCTTCATTGATTTCTCAAAGGTTCTACGCTGCACGCGCACTTCGAACATTTTTAACGATTGCCGATCTAGGGAAGCTTGCGGAAGAAGGAGGGCTTCTGGTGTTGAGAGGCCCGCCACGGTCAACGTATTATTACTGGCACGAGATCACGTTGCCATTAGAGCCGATGCGCAGGAGGCGATGGAACTTGTCGGCTGGACAAATGATCGGCTTGTCCTCGACCGAATAGCGCGGCGGCCCGATACGGACTGCGCGTACGAGTTTACGAATTCGAGCATCGTTTTTGTGCGTGGCCCGACAGGCATGCGTTTTAATGCAGGCGGCCCGAATGCTGTCGCCGACCGGGCAAGGATTTACGGCCATCACACAAAACGGACCGCTAAAGAATCAACGTCTCGGGACCCTCACGGAAGATTGATATTTTCAATCTGACCCCCGCGCCACTTGATGCCAACACACGGATCGTCGGTATATCCAGGTGCTTCACAAGGCGAATCTACTGGGGTTGGTCCGGACGCGACTCGCCATTTGCTTTATCGCTTTCAACCACAGCTTCTGTAGCTTTACGCAGCACCTCTGTGTCCCAGATCGGGTGCGGTACGCCTACTGACTTCCTGCGGCCGTTACGTTTGATTTCGACGGTAAATGGTTTAGCGGGTTTCATGTGATATGGAATGAACAGCGTTGGAGAATCGGCCTCATGCCAATCCCATAATTAAGCATACAACGCGCCCATGAACGAGTAAGGAAAATTTTGACAACCGAAGGCTGCACGACTTCTTGCACCCCACAACAAACCTTTGATTCCGTCAATTTTTAATCACAATTAATCGTCTGGAGCAAAGACAAATTAATCAAGAAATTCAGTTACTTCTCAGTAACCATGCCGCTTAAGGACCCTGCAATTACTGGCAATCTATGGTCAGGACGGTTCAGACGAAACCGCCCAACAAATAGAAACCAAACAGGGACTAAGACAATGAGCAAACTCTTCGCACGCTTCCTCAAGGACGAATCTGGCGCAACGGCCATCGAATACGGCCTGATCGCTGCCCTCATTTCGGTTGGCATTATCGCCGGTGTAAGAACTCTCGGCACCAGCCTGAGCAGTACCTTTACCTTCCTCGGCACGACAATGACCGACGCCGCCAAGTAAATCCTCGGGGGTCGGTCGAAAGATCGATCCCCACAGGATACCCAATCTTATCTGCGCGATAGTATTGGGTGTCCTGTATGTCAGTTGAGACGGAATTTGCATTGAGTGCCATCCGCACCAACTGCGGTAGGCTTTTTGCCTGCATCTTCGCCATGACATTTCGCCCCGTGTACCTCAACGGTGCGGGGACCCCATGTTGAGATCGTAGGCGATCGGGGAAGACCCGCCACCACGGCCGAAAGGATCGATTGCACGACGCTTCCGTATTCATGATGCATTGGACGATTGGTTTCGTTGCATCATCCTAAGGAGCCTGGCAAAGAGCGTGGTCATCAAGCGGCCAATCTTAATCGGCCCGCAAACCATGGGCTCTCACCGCTCACTGAAATATGGGTTGGAGAAAACATGAACCAACACCATGCGGAAGCTGAGGACACCAAAATCGCGGGGCCTCGCGCAACAAACCATCCCGTCAATCGGCCCGTCCTCGGTGGCTGTGATGCGTTTGCGCATCCAGCGTTTGAGAAAAGTAGTATTCCGTGTATTTGAGAGCGCCGGCACGGTTGAGCATTGTCCGTCGCTTCCAGGCTGTTTCCTTGATGAGTTTCAATGCGTAATTCCTTGGCTCTTCTTTGTCGTCCGCAACGGTACTGGCGAGAAAGAGCGACACGGAAATGAACGCTGACTGCATACGGTTGAGTACCGCGGACCGTTCCCGGACAAAATGGGCAAACGCGGCGGAGTAGCGGCCGACGTGGACAGGCGTACAAAAGATCCCCCATCGCTCGTCCGTGCCCAAGGATTGGCATCAGCGAGAGCGACCTATGGTTTTAAATTCAGATGGCCGGAACAACATGGGCAATCTTTCCGGGTTTGACTCTCAATAGTGGAATCGAGCGCGAGGCAATTCATGGCAAAGCTTCCTTGGGCACCCTGATTGCTTTTCCGCAGCTTCGTCAGTTTCCGCGATTCTAGGGGACACGAATTGATGCGCGTCAATTCGGGACGTCATGCATTTTGATCCAGCGCAATGCCGATCTGCGATTTCGGAGTTACTTAAATGCAACAAGATTTCAACCGATCCGGGAGAAGCAACATGAACTTCAAAACCCTGTTGAGCGTCATCAATATAAAGCAGGATGACGACGATCTAAAAACCGCAATCGAGCTCTGTTCTGAGATCAACGCGCAATTATCGGTACTGGTGATTGCGATAGCATCGCTTCCACCACTTGGTGACTATCCGATCGGTACTGCAGATGTCTGGGTGAAAGAGCGTCACGAGGATCTTGGAGCCCTCCGTAAAAGGGTCGACGCGGTGGAGACACTGGTGAAGAACGCCAATATTTCGGCCACGGTGATTGACGAATATCCTGAAGCTGCGAGGATCGGCCACGTGATCGGTAGGCACGCGCGATATGCCGATGCAACGATCATTGGCGCCAGCCTGCTCCGCAATGACCTCCTGAAAACAACTGTCGTCGACGGCGCTTTGTTTGAATCGGGCAGACCGATTCTCATTATTCCGCACGGCGGCAAGCCCACTTTGCGACCCAAGCGCGTGCTTCTGGCATGGAACTCCGGCGTCGAATGCGTTCGTGCTGCCCGGGAGGCCCTCGACGTCATGGCTTCTGCTGAAGAGGTTCACGTGACCTTGGTCGACCCCGACACCAGCTCGATCGGCAATGGTCCCGAACCCGGTGCCGACATTGCCGCCTATCTCGCACATCATGGGGCCAAGGTCACAGTCGACCGTCTTCCGAGCGCAGGCAAGTCAATCGCAGATGTTCTCAAGCAACATGCAACGGACATTGGCGCTGATCTCATCGTCATGGGCGGCTACGGACATTCGCGCACGCGCGAGTGGATTTTTGGCGGTGTGACCAGATCCATGATCGATACGGCCAATCTGCCCGTCCTCATGGCTCGTTGAGCGAAGCGCAACTGCAACAAGGAGCATAGGTCGTGCAAATAATCGAGATGGATCAATTCGAAATCATGCAAGTGATCGAGAACGCCACCGTGGGGCGGCTGGCCTGCGTGCATGATGGCCAGCCCTACATCGTCCCGCTGAATTTTGTCTATCATCTTGGGGCTCTTTACGCATTCACGACATTCGGGCGCAAGGTTGAATGGATGCGGAGCAACCCAAAAGTTTGCGTAGAATTCGACCACGTTTCGGCAACAAATGATTGGCAGAGCGTACTCATCATTGGGCAATATGAAGAACTGGCCACTGATCCGGATACAATCGACGCCCGCAATGTGGCCTATGGACTCCTCAGCAAACGAGCTCAGTGGTGGGAGCCGGCCTATGTGAAAACTGTCATTCGGGATCATGTGCGGGCAGTGCAACCCATCTATTTCCGCGTTTTGGTCGCCGAAACGACTGGCCATAAGGCAGTGAAATGATGGACCACTGGCTTTAAGTGCTGGGAAGACAAACTGCTGAAGAAGACCCATCAAGCAGCTTCTCGAGAAACCCCTCACTGAACCGTGCCATTCCTATGCTGTAAGGTTCCGCCACGCCATCCGTGGTTGCGCCGATGTGCGCTACCCAATTCGGCAAGCACGGTTGCACGCGATGCTGATCTCATGCTGAACGAGTTGGACAACAGCATCGACCGATCGACTGGCATCGATATGCCGCCAATCGACTGCGCCCACATCGTTAACTTCCTGCATGTGGAGCACTTCAACAGTCGCATCTGACACACTGTTTCTTCTCGCTTTAATGCGGGACGCTAGTGTCGAATGGTCGGTACTGAGCCAGATCCCGACGAAAGTTACCCCCGCTGCATTCGCAACCTGCTCGATCAAATCCCGAGTGCCGGGCCTATCAAAAACAGCATCGACAATGACCGTTCCCCGCAATTTCAATGCGGTTTTGGCATTGTCACAAAGAATTTTGTAAACGGTGTCGGAAATTTCTGGTTTATAGGCTTCGGGTCTAAGTCTTTCGGTAGCGTGAACACTAAACATTGCTTTGCGGACGCGATCGCTTTCGAATATCCGCGCTCCCGGTGCCGGCCCGGCATGTGCGGCAAGCGCTTCCGCAATGGTGGATTTGCCGGATCCGCTCAATCCTCCGATCGCGATCAGGATGGACAGCGGTGGCCCAAGCAAATCAAGGGCGAGGTCGAAATACGACCTCGCTTCTTGCCGAAGACTATTGGATTTGTCGACAGTCACTTCCGCTTGGGTCGCGACGACATGGGCACGGACGGCTGCGCGCAAGGCCATGAAGAAAGGCAGCAATGCAACACCGTCTTCGTCACCGGTTGCATCGAGGTATCGATTCATCACTCGATTGGCATGGTCGTGCAAGTCGCGGTGCCAAAGGTCCATCAGGAGGAACGCCAGATCATATAGGACGTCGACAGTTGCAATCTGGTCGTTAAACTCGATGCAGTCGAAGAGTCGCGGGCCGCCTTCAGTGAGGCAGATGTTACGCAAATGAAGATCCCCGTGACAGCGCCTGATCATGCCGGCTGCCTCACGGCGGTCCAGGTGTCGTCGATGGGTTTCAAAAGCTGTTCGGAACGCATCGTCGAAAATTTGGACTTCGTGGTCGGAGAAGACGCGGCTGGTCGCGAACCCGCGCTTATTGATGTCAAGCACGGCTTCAACGTTGGCTGAGCCACTGCCGGCATGAACAGGTGTCAAGTTCTGATGGAAATTGGCGATCATTCCGGCGGTCGCATCCATCAGCGCCGGCGTAAGTCGACCTGCTTCTGCCATCCGATCGAACAGATGCTCCTGCGGAAAGCGCTTCATCTCGACAACGGCGTCGACCGTTTCTTTCGAACCGTCGAAGCAAAGGGCTCCGCTTTCAGCGCGGGTAACGCGGCGGACACCCAAATAGAGCTCGGGCGCCGTTTGACTGTTGAGTACTACTTCCTTCAAGCAAAACGAGAGACGTTCGGCGGGGTTGGAAAAATCTGCATAGGGTAACTTGACCGCGCGCTTAAGTTTGAACGCTTTGTCAGCAACCAGAAAGATGATGGATATATGGGTTTCCAATATCTCGACCGGACCGTCCAATCCGTAGTTTCTGGCATGCTTCAAAAACTCGATGGTCTCATCTTGGTCATGAATCATTTGACGGCCTTCACCGATTGCATTCGTGAACTTTACGACAAGGCACACATCTCCAGCCTCGACCGAAAGCGATCTTATCAGGTGGGCCAGCCAGCGGCTTGATCTGAATCAAGGCCCACTCACGTCATAATTGGCAAGCTTGGGCTGCAGTTCGGCAGAGCGTTGATCCGCACTGCAGAAGCGACGCCAATACTTGCTCGTTGGAGACGGTTTCGGGTGAGTCAAAGGTGGATAGGCGCATCAACGCCGGGTGGCAATGCAATGGCGTCGAAAGCGCCGTGTGGTGTGAAGATGGTAGACGACCGTATCATTGCTATATTGATTGACAGGGGCGGAACACAGAATTTCAAGGCGCGTTGCGCGCGTGATGGAAATGGCGATGAGCGGGCAAATGCAAGCAATGGTTCTCCACAAAATTGGGGAACCGCTGAGACTGGAGGGACGCAAGCTACCTGAGCCGCGCGCAGGAGAGATTCTGATCGAAGTCGAAGCCTGCGCCGTGTGCAGGACAGATCTCCATATCGTCGACGGCGATCTCAAAAATGCACGCTTGCCGCTCATTCCTGGACACGAGATCGTCGGCAAAGTCGTCGGCATCGGACAGGGCGTTAGCGTAACGCGACTGGGCAAACGTCTCGGCGTTCCCTGGCTCGGTCATGCGTGCGGCCGATGCGATTATTGCAGGCGAGGGGCCGAAAACCTTTGCGACGAGCCAATATTCACAGGATATACCCGCGACGGTGGATTTGCGACCCATGCGATTGCTGACGACAGTTTCTCAATTGAACTTGATCCGGCTGCGGACGCCGTTTCTCTGGCGCCGCTCCTATGTGCGGGCCTGATTGGCTGGCGTTCACTGAAGAAATGTGGCGAAGCCCAAAAAATCGGGCTTTATGGTTTCGGTGCAGCGGCACACATCATCACGCAGATATGCAAGTGGCAGGGGCGAAAGGTCTATGCGTTTACCCGCAAAGGAGATTTGCAGGCCCAAAGTTTTGCCAGCAAACTCGGTGCGATCTGGTGGGGCGGCTCGGACGAAAAACCGCCTGAGGAACTTGATGCGGCCATCATTTTCGCTCCGATAGGTGATCTTGTACCAAAGGCCCTACAGGCTGTGCGCAAGGGTGGCTGCGTGGTGTGCGGCGGTATTCATATGAGTGACATTCCGAGCATGCCGTACGCAGCACTCTGGGGCGAACGCGAGCTGGTTTCCGTGGCAAATCTCACACGTCAGGATGCCAAAGATTTCTTTCCCGTCGCTGCTGACGCCGCAGTGATGACCACTACCGTTCGTTATTCGTTGGAAGAGGCGAACACCGCGCTCGCGAATCTGCGATCCGGGCACTTGAGCGGAGCGGCGGTAATTGTCCCCACTTGGAAGTGTCACGAAGTAGCCCACGCTTGAGAAAGCACGTGTCGAGGTTCGGTCGAGGTTGGGCCACATCGCTCGGATACCCTATTCATCGCACAACCGCCGCAATGCCGATCAAATTTGCGGGGGCCTGTAGCTAACGTGATGGATAACTCCATCGAACTGAAATAAATTCGCCTCAAAGGAAATGCTCGCCTCTCCACTGAAGCGCAAGCTCGTCGTCGCAGTCCTCATTTTCATATTCGAAATACCATTGGCCGCGCGGCCTGCGGCACAGTCGGCGGCATAAGTCCGCGCGCTCGGGTGAACGCGGCACAGGCTTTCGTAATGCTTGTGTTCATCCGCATCCAGCCTGCCGCAATCATCAAGGAGAACCCAAGGGTCACATCCCTCGTGCGGATTGCTTATCGGATGACCCTTTTTCTGCACGAATTGTCGACCATCTCGCAGCACGTGCGATCCATCTTGTGGACCTTTCCGTCGCCCTCCAGTCAGCCGTCTGGCAGGGCCAATCGTAATTGATCACGAACCCGGCAGAGCCAAGGCGAGAGGGTCCGCGACAAAGAGCACCGTGTGCCCTCCGGCAAGAAGCCAATAGGTCAGTGCGGCGGTCAAAATCAATGCGGATGCCATGGGCGCATCAACTGACAGCCTCGCGCGCCCACCCAATATCGCGCTGAGGGGCACGATGGAAGTTGCTCGGGCAATGCGGTTCCAATCCTCGCCCAGTCGCCTGCGACCCCTTCTTTCGACAATGAAAAAGCCAGCACCGCAAAAAAGTGCGAGGCCACCAAACAGCAAAACCCCGCCCAAGTCCCCGTTGGGCACAAGATGCGCTGCCGCCCAGATCAGAAAGCCCCAAAGTACGGGGTGACGGGTGACTGCGACGATGGAGCCGCGACGCAGGCCTCGCCGGATGGAAAGGGACAGTGGGTTGACCGAAAAGAGTCCAGCGAGGACGAGAAAAATTCCGATGGGTGCCGTAACCATCGTGGTCCAGGCCTGCCAAGGTTGAGGGTCCCACAAAGGCACATAGTCCAGGTAAAGCGTCGCATGAATGAGCCAGCCAAGTATCACCAGGGAGACCACCGAATACGTGATGAAGTATGTCGGGCGACCTAAGCGCTCGATCAATCCTTGACGGATCGGGGCAATCGCGGGAACGGAATGGAGAATGAGAAACGCTCCGAACGCTATCAGAAACTCGGTCATCTCAGAAGAAACCCGTGATTGTTGACGTTGTATCGTCTTCGCGCGTTTTTCGTATCTCTTCCTTGAGACAAATCAATAATGACAATTTTTTATTGCTGAAACGACCGATACGGGCATTCCAGTCGGCCGACACAGGTTCGGGGCTGTTTCAGTGTCTCATTCGAGCTGCGAAGGCCTGTCATCGTCATAGAGAATGCGCTCGGACGCGCCGTCCAGATCCTCGTATTGGCCGTTCTTGAGCGACCAAAGGAACAGCACCAGCCCTGCCAGACCAAGCGCCAGCGAAATTGGGATCAGGTAGAAGAAGTCTTTCATACTGCCAATTGCTCCAACTTTGGCTCTAGGCTCAAAGGCTTTGCCTTTCCTCGCATCGGCTCGCCTTTTAATCTCAGCGCATTGGCCACAACGATTATGGATGACAGCGACATAGCCAGCGCGGCGACAAATGGCGTTGCATAACCAAGGATCGCGACTGGCAGCGCAATGACGTTGTACCCGATCGCGATGATGAAGTTCTGGCGGATCAACTTACCGGCATCCCGGGAAATTCGGTAGGCGAGAAACACCGTATCGAGGCTGTCCTGGAGAAAGACGAAGTCGGCATTGTTGCGGCCAACGTCAGCAGCGCTGGCGGGGGCCATAGAAACGTGCGCTGCCATAAGGGCGGGTGCGTCGTTCAAGCCGTCACCAACCATGAGGACCTTGCGACCCTGGTCTGACAGGGCTTTGATACGCTCAAGTTTGCCACCGGGCAGGATGCCGGCAGTGTAGTCGGCAATGCCAAGTTCGAGGCCGATTTTCCTTACGGCCGATATGCCGTCCCCCGAAAGGATCTCCATCGAAATTCCGGCGTTGCGCAGTTTGTCGACAAGCTCCTTCGCCCCGGGGCGCAGCTTGTCAGAAAATGCGAAGGCGGCAAGCGGGCGTCCCTCGCATGAAAGAACGGTGTCAGGTGATGCACTCTCCGTTCCGCATGCGAAAAGCGCGCGCCCAAGTCGATAAGCCTTGCCTTGGCAGATGCCCTGAATGCCGAGGCCGGGATATTCTCTTACCGCCTCAAACCGATGCGAGGTTCCAGTACGTACCCTTGCAGCTTCGCCTATAGCCTTTGCATTCGGATGTCGGGAGTGCGCGGCGAGCCCAGCCGCCATGGAAAGCGCATCCGGGTCAGTCAGATCAATATTGGTCACCTGCAGCTGACCGAGTGTCAGCGTCCCCGTCTTGTCGAAGACGACGGTGTCAATATCGTTGAGCCGCTCCATGGCCGATCCGTCCTTGACCATGATCCGGCTTTCGAACAGCCGGCGTGCGGCCATGACCTGGACCATCGGCACAGCAAGCCCGAGCGCGCACGGACAGGTGATGATCAAAACGGCAATGGCGATGGTGGTCGCCTGATGCACGTCGCCTTGAATAACCATCCAGCCAAGAAAACTGAGGAGCGACGTCAAGTGCACCGCCGGCGCATAAAGACGCGAAGCGCGGTCGGCGATTCGGCGGTAAGCCGACTTGCCTAACTCCGCAGCTTCCATCAGCCGGATCATTTCGGCGAGGAACGACTCTTCGGCGAGCGCCGTGGCAATGACCGTCAACGACCCGGTTATGTTCAATATCCCGGCCTGCAGGGCTGCGCCCGCTTCAACCTGGCGTGGCGCGCTTTCTCCCGTCACGAGCGAGTAGTCGATATCGGAGATGCCGTGCTCCACCTTGCAATCGACAGGGACCCGTTCGCCTGCCGTGATGAGCAGCCGTGTTCCGGGCGTGATCGCTTTCAACGGAAGGTATTCGTATTCACCATCCGCTCTGAGCGCCATTGCGCCCCGAGGCGACAGTTGTGCGAGACCCTTGACCGCCGTCCGCGTCCGCTCCCGCATCACGTAATCGAGCGTGCGCCCGATTAACAGGAAGAACACCAAAGATGTTGCCGCGTCGAAATAGGCGTGTTCATAGCCGTGATATGTATCGTAAATACTCAGTGCGAAGGCCGTGGCGATGCCGATCGAAATCGGCACGTCCATATTGGTTTGTCCGTGCCGGAGCGCGCGCCAGGCGGATTGATAAAAGATGCGTCCAGCGTAAAGTAGCGCGGGCAGGGCGATGCCGGCACAAATCCAGTGAAGCATGTTTCGGGTGGAGCCTTCCGCGCCGGCCCAGACCGAAACCGACAGCGACATGATGTTCATCGAGGCAAACGCGGCAACAGCGAGGGCCCTGAGCATCCTTGGAAGGTCGCCGCCCGGCTTTGCTGCCTCGCTCGGATCAAAGAGATGTCCATCATAGCCGAGCTGCTTGAGTGCACCGATTGCATCGGGAGGGGCTCCCTGGTCCGACCAGCGCAGCGCCAAACGTTTGCTCGACAGATTGACACGCACGTCCTTTACACCGTCGAGTCTTGCCAGCCCGCGCTCGATCCTGTTGATGCAACCGCCGCAGTGGATCGTGGGTACGGAGATTTCGGTCTGTAGGATACCGTTGCCGATGCTGCGGCTGGCCAGCCGGAATTCCTCGGCCGACGGGGTTGACGGGCGAAAGGCATCGGCGGAGACCATGGACGTTGCGGGCGTGCAGCAGGTCATTTTGTTAATCCGGATCCCTCATAGCCACATAGGCATGCCAGGTCGCATGACCGAGCAGCGGGAAAATGATGACGAAACCGACCATCCCCGAAAGCAGGGCAATAAGGGTAAGACCAAGCACAATTGCGCCCCACACCAGCATCACCGGCAAATTGTTCCAGACGATCGACATGCTGGTCCCCATGGCAGTGAATGCATCAAACTTCTTGTCGAGCACCATGGGGATGGAGAAAACGCTGATGGCAAAAGCGAACGCGGCGAATATCCCGCCAATGACAACACCCATCATAAGCATCGCCACCCCTATCGGGGTGCCAAACAGCATGGGGATGATATGGTTCATGCCCGGGAATGGCCTCCAGCCAAAGAACAGTGCATAAAGAAGCACTGCCGCACGCATCCACAGCAGCATCAATCCCAACAGGACGGCACCGACGAACAGTATATGCTGGCTGGTTCCGCGCTCTGGGATCACCATGGATGCCAGCGTAACCGGCAATCCCTTGGACAGGCGACGGCTCTTGACATAGAGCCCGGTCGCGAGCGCGGGACCCACCACCAGGAAGCCCGCAAGCGCCGGAAAGAACGCAAAATCCAGTTGGTACAAGAGGATGCTGGCGGCGATGGCGAGCGAGACGAGGGCCACGCCAGCGCCGTAGACAAGACTGGGCAACGGGATCGTCCACAGATCGTGCCAGCCTTGCGCAAACCAGACGAATGCCTGGTGCGGCGAAAGGTGCCTGTTGCGGTCAACTGCCTTTGGAAGAGGCGGAACCGTTTCTGGAATTTTCATCTAGCCTCTCCCTATGCCGCTTGCTTGCCTAATTTAACGTGAGTCAACATGCTGAATCAGCCGCGCGGTACGTGCCAAGCTGCTGGCTCTTGGATTTCAAGTGGTTAACGCATTCAGGCCGCGACTTCACGGCGACGTAGACCAAATGAACGTTCGCTAGAAGCACGACGCCAAGTCCTGCGGCGACTACAAGAAAGATCAAGCGTTTCGGTCGGGCGGTGGTGAAGTTCATGATGCGCCCCCCGCCGTCGGCTCGGCTCCCTGCTTCCTCAGTTCGAGAAGATAAAGCGTGATTATCTTGATCTGCGCAGGGGTAAGGCGCGCGCCCCAACTCGGCATATGACCTTGGCGGCCGGAATAGATGGTCTGGTAGATGTCGTCGCGGCTCCCTCCATGGATCCAATAGTCGTCCGTGAGGTTCGGAGCACCGCTCTCGACCAGGCCTTTGGCATCGTTGCCATGGCAGGCGACGCAATTGGTCGCGAAAAGGTCCTTTCCCTTGGCAATATCTTCCTTACTGTTGTCAGTCACCGCGGCCGGATCGGCAAGCGATTTGACAAAGCCAGCCAGGAGCGAAACCTGTGCCTGCGTCAATGTTCCTTCGCGGCCGAAGGCGAGCATTTGCGAGACACGGGTGTTGGGATCGGTGCCATTGATGCCGACGGTCACGGTCTGCAACACCGTTTGCGGCTCGTCACCCCACAGCATCGGTGCCTGCGCGATGTTCGGAAACCCCTTGTTGCCCTTTGCATTCGCCCCATGGCACGCCGCGCAGTTGTCTCCGAAAAGGGTGCGTCCGTCCTCGCGCACAATGCGCATCAGGTCGGCGTCGGACTGGATTTGTGCAAGATCTTCCTTGTCGATGCGCGTCATCCAGTCTGCCCGCTCTGCGGTGGCTTCCGCGATCGATTTGGCGACCGCCTGCTTCTGATCGACACCGAGCAGTCCTTTGAAGTATCCTGATCCGTACGGCCAACTCGGCATGAGCAGGGTCCAGGCCAACGCGAAGGCCCCGAAGGTGATGAGAAAAAAGTACACGGGTTTGGGAACGGGAGTGTTCAATTCCTTGATGCCGTTCCATTCGTGCCCGGTTGTTTGATGCCCGGTGAACGGGTCGCGTTCGCCTACAGACATGGCTTGTCCTCTTCGTCGGAGACCACCGCGTCGGCTGCACGGTCAAAAGGCTTCTTGTTCGACGGCCAGTAAGCGTAGACCAACACCCCGATCGACATGGCGATCAGGTAGAACAGCCCGAATGATTTGGAAAAACCCGTCAACGTCTCATGATCGATTGTCATGTCACTCCACCTCGTTCTGCGGTGTGGTATGGGCGGCGTCCGTCAAATGTCCGAGGATCTGGAGGTAGGCCACCAGCGCATCCATCTCGGTGACCGCGCCCTGATTGCCGTCAAACAGGCTGACGTCGGTCTTGTCGCCGTACCGCTCGGTCACCCCCGCTGCCAGATCGGTGTCCGGATTGGCCTGGCCGATGGCGTCCTTCGGCGCGTTGGCGATCATCTCGTCGGTATAGGGCACGCCCACTGCCCGCAAAGCCGCCAGATGTTCGCCAAGGTCATTCGTCTTGAGCTGGTTGCGCAACAGCCAGCGATAGGCAGGCATATTCGACTCCGGAACGACGTCACGTGGGTTGTTCAGGTGCGCGGTCATCCAGTCGTTGGAGTATTTGCCGCCGACGCGGGCAAGATCGGGTCCCGTCCGCTTCGAGCCCCAAAGCATCGGATGATCGTATTTCGACTCCACCGCCAGCGAATAGGGGCCGTAGCGCTCCACCTCGTCGCGCAACGTGCGAATCATCTGGGAGTGGCAGGCATAGCAACCTTCCCGAATGTAGATGTTGCGGCCGGCAACCTCGAGCGGTGTATAGACCCGCATGTCCGGCGCTTTTTCCACGGTTTCGTCGATGGTAAACAGCGGAGCGATTTCGATGAAACCGCCGATGCTTGCGACGACGATGATGGCGAGGACGAAGCCGATTGCATTGCGCTCAAGCCGATAGTGAAAATTGAACATGCTTACTCTCCGGCAGGGGCGGTTGGTGCTGCGGGTTCAAACCCGAAGGGGATGTCCGAGGCAGATTCCGAGGCGGCAGGCACGGGCGAGCGGATCGTCATCACGATGTTGTAGAGGGCAATCACCGCGCCGGTCAGGAAGAGCAAACCGCCGATCGTACGCGCTATATAGTAAGGGTGCATGGCGACCAGCGAGTCCACAAAGGTGTAGTTTAATGTGCCACTGTCGTTGTAGGTTCGCCACATCAGGCCCTGGATCACGCCCGAATTCCACATCGCAAAAACGTAGATCACGGTTCCGGACAGGGCGAGCCAGAAGTGCCACTCGACCAGCTTCGCAGAATAGAGTGCAGGCCGCTTCCAGAGCCATGGTGTCAAGGCATAGAGCGAGCCGTAAGTGATCATTGCCACCCAACCGAGCGCTCCGGCATGAACGTGCCCGATCGTCCAGTCGGTATAGTGCGACAACGAGTTGACGGCGCGGATGGCCATGAACGAGCCTTCGAAGGTTGCAAGGCCGTAGAAGATCGCTGCGAGCATCATGAAGCGAAGGACAGCATCATCCCTGACCTTGTGCCAGGCTCCGTTCAGCGTGAGAAGCGCGTTTCCGGCGGAGGCCCAGGAGGGTACAAGCAGGACCACCGAGAAAGCCATACCAAGGCTCTGAACCCAGTGCGGTAGTGCCGTGTAGTGAAGGTGGTGCGAGCCCGCCCACATGTACATGAAGGTGATGCCCCAGAAGCTGATGATCGACATCCTGTATGAATAGATCGGGCGCCCGGCCCGCTTCGGGAGGTAGTAGTACATCATTCCAAGGAAACCGGCCGTGAGGAAAAAGGCGACGGCATTGTGGCCGTACCACCATTGGGTCATGGCATCCTGAACCCCGGAAAATGAGGAATAGCTCTTTGCATGTCCCAACGAGACCGGAACGGCGAGATTGTTGATGATGTGTAAAAGCGCGACGACGAGGATGAAGGCCATGTAGTACCAGTTGGCCACATAGATGTGCGGTTCCTTGCGCCGCATCAGCGTGCGGATATAGATCGAGAAATAGACAAGCCAGACGACAACCAGCCAGATGTCGGCGTACCATTCCGGCTCGGCATATTCCTTGGATTGGGTGATCCCCATAAGATAGCCGCTGGCCGCCAGCACGCAAAAGAGATTGTAGCCAAACAGGACGAACCAGGGACTGAATTGATCGGGGAGGCGCGCACGGGTCGTCCGCTGCAGGACATGTAACGAGGTGGCGATCAGGGCGTTGCCTCCGAAGCCGAAGATCACGCCGCTGGTGTGGACCGGTCGCAGGCGGCCAAAGCCCGCCCATGCGGCGTCAAAGGTCAATTCCGGCCAGGCAAGCAAGGCGGCGACCCATACGCCAACGAGCATGCCGACCACCCCCCAGACCAAGGTCAGGATGATGCCGACCTTGCTGGGATCGTCATAATATTCGGTGAGCCTGGCCGGCGACGGCTCGGGAGCGTCGTAGGCGCGCAGAAGTGCGATGGCCCCGGCAATACCGGCGAGCGCAACGACCCAGCCATGGGTGCCGATGAGATCATCTTGTCCGGCGGCGGCCATCGCCACGCCGAGGCAAATCAGGCCGAAGAAAGTGATGGCCGCGAGAACGCGCTCGCTTCCGGTCAATTGTGAAATCATGCTGAATGCCCCCACACGTACGAAATGCATAAATTACCACGAAACGTCGGCGTTCGCGAGGAGAGGGCTCCACCGCCAACGTGTCTTTCAAAGAGTGCTTTGGCGCGCATTTCTGCCCTCAAAGAAGAAGCGTTTTCTTTGGGGAAATTGTTATCTGGCGACCGGAACATTTTTCCTCACTGGTTCAGAAAAAGGACGGCCGCGATCGCGACCGAAAAGATGACGGCCGTCGTTGCGCCGGCACGCTGCAGTACTCCATTCGATTGAGTGCGATTGCAAACACAATGATAATCGGCTTGGCGATGATCAATCCGAGCGGTGCGTCCGTCATGTGTGGTCTCCATTTCACCCCAACCTAACTGGTCGAACTCGGTTTTCTTTGATCCATATCAAAGAAGCGCGACGCTGCCCTCTATTTCTGATGCACGTCAATCAGGAGGTCCGATCGCTGCACACGCAAATTCAAGCAGCACGATTTCCTCGTCTGGGTGCTCGTTCTGAGCGAGCTGGCCGCGTTCGGCACTCTCACTGCGGCATTCTTGCTGGCGGCGGTCAGGGATCCGGAAAGCGTCGCCTAGCAAGGATTCATCTGTCGCCCGGTCTTGCCACCGCCAATACGCTGTTGCGGCTAACGAGCAGCTGGCAAGCTGCGATGGCGGCCCGGCGGGGTGCCTCGAAATTGCAGCAGCGAAGAACACTCGCCGCGATTCAGGATTGAAACGTCAAGACGTTTGGTGAGCCGATGGTCCATCAGGTAGAGAGCCGCATAGCAGGCGTTGAAACCAGGATACTATACCCGTATCGGCACGGCGATCCGGCACGCCTCGGCGGGACCTGCTTACAACCCAACCGCAGGAAGGCTGTTGCTTGTTTTGACCGCCGGCAAACCCAATGACGTTGACCACTACGAAGGCCGTTTTGCTTTGGAGGATACTCGCCGCGCCGTCATGGAAGCACGCCGTTCTGGCCTCAGTGTTTCGGTGTCACTGTCGACCGCGATGCCAAAATTGCACGTGCCTGCAATGTTCGGATGGAACGGGTATGCTGTCGTCGGCAATATTGCCAGGCTACCGTCTGCCCTTTCCTGCCATCTACCAAGGTCTTGTTGGTTAGGCAGGAAAGTGGCCGGCTCGCGTGCCGACCGCCCTCAGCGATGATTACGCTGCCTTGCTGTGTGTCCGGGTGGCTTCCTCAATATAGGCATCGAAAGCGGCGGCGACCGCCCGGATGACGAAGCGATGATCCTTTTTGACGATTACGCAGCCATCGTGGATCCTGACCACACCGTCATCTTCCAACATCTTCAGCCGCCTGTTGCCCTTAAGGAGTGCGGTAGGGTCGAAACCGTGCGTGGCAGCAATCGATGGAATGTCTGCGCTGAAATCGCACATTAGCCGCTCGATCACCTGCGCGCGAAACTTGTCGTCTCCGGTAAAGCGATAGCCCTTCACCGTGGCGAGCTCGCCGGACCCGATGGACCGGGCAAAACGTCCCGGTGCCACTTCGTTTTGCACGTATCCGTCAACCATCCGACCGATCGCCGATGCGCCGAAGCCGATCATCGTCTCGCAATTGTCGGTGGTGTAGCCCTGAAAGTTCCGTCTTAACTTCCCCGCGTCTTGGGCAATCACGAGATCGTCGGTCTTGAGGGCGAAGTGGTCGAGACCGACCTGATGGTATCCGGCTGAAACCAGCGCCTCTTTGATAGCCTCGGCCTGTACGTTGCGCCCGGCGGTGCCGGCGAGGGCGGTTTCGTCGATCATCCGTTGATGTTTCTTGAAAGAAGGGATGTGGGCGTATCCAAAAACCGAAAAGCGGTCGGGCTTCATGGCGATGGCAGCCTTCGTCGTTGCGACGCAGGATTGTTCCGTCTGATGCGGCAGCCCGTAGATCAGGTCGAAATTGATGCGTCGCACTCCATTCTTGCGAAGGTTGCGAACAGCCTCCAGCGTCTGTTGCTCGGTCTGGATTCGATTGATGGCCTTCTGGACGAGGGGATCAAAGGTCTGCACGCCGAGGCTCGCCCGGGCGACGCCCCCGGTGCCGAGGGCCGCCGCCATGTCGTTGGTCAGCCGGCGCGGATCGATCTCGACGGCGATGTTCGTTGCGTCAGAAAACTCGAACCACCGGCGCAAGAGCGTCATCAGCACCAGAAATTCGTCGGGTTGAATGATCGTCGGCGTACCCCCGCCAAAATGCACCTCACCGACCCGCAACGATTTGGGAGCCCGTTGAACAACCATGTCGATTTCGCTCTTCAGAAAATGAAGGTAGTCGGTGATCGGCTGATCCTGTTGGCTGATTGTCGTATGACAACCGCAATACCAGCACATCGACCGGCAGAACGGGATGTGCAGATATAACGAGACCGGGTCGCTGGCAGGAATGTTCCCCAGCCAGTCCCCATAGGTTCCCTTGCCGATGGCGGGCGAAAATCGCGGGGCGGTCGGGTAGCTCGTGTAGCGCGGCAGCCGAACCTCGCCGTACTTTGTCAAAATCTCCGGGTCCATTAGGCGTTCCTGATCAGCATGTGACGGTGGCACCGAAAATAGATGCTTCCGTCGGCCGGGTCTTTGCGCGAGATCAACAACGCGTCGCCAATGCCATTGTCTGAATTGTTTGCGCTGCCTCAAGTTTCCGCAGCCGCGCTCGATGTAGGAGTAAGCTGCGTCCGGACCAGCTTGGGCCATGCATTCCGGATGACCTTGCAACCGGCCGTATAAGAGATCGTCATGGTAGATTTAGCCCCCAAAAGGGAACATATTCTCGATGTGCGCACGCTTGCGCCCCACGCACGGCACTCCACTATTTTCGCGCTCATCGACGCGCTTGTCGTGGGAACATCGCTCACCATCATCAGCGACCATCCTCCACGACCGCTGCACTACCAGCTCGAAACGAAGTTTCCTGGCCAGTTTTCATGGGACTATCTTGAAGAGGGTCCGCAGGAGTGGCGCGTTTCCATCGGAAGACTCACCGCCGCCGTGGTCGATACTCATGAATGCACCTGCGGCGGAAACTAAGCCGCAGACATCTTTGACTGGAGATTGATATTATGCCCGGAGCGGCGCTGTCCCGCTGGACGATAACCTACTTTGCTGTTGCACTCTTGTTCCTCTTCCTTGGAGAGACAATGATGGTTGCTGGCGTTGGTTTTCCTTCAGCGCCGCTCAGGGCGCCAGAGACCTTGATGCTTGTCCACATCATCACCATTGGTTGGTTGACGTTGCTCTTTCTGGGGGCACTCTTGCAATTTGTGCCCGTGCTGGTCGGGCGATCGCTGCGTGCGGAGCGTTTGGCACTGCCGGCACTGCTGCTCATCGTCATTGGGCTTGTGTGTCTGGAAGGGGGCTTTGCCGCTCTTGCCGGCGTAGTTTCGCTCCATACCCATGATCTGGCTGTAGGCGCCGGCGCCCTTTTTCTCGGCATTCTGATCGCAGTGACGATCATCGGTCTGACGCTTTGGCAAGCGCGGCCTTTAACGGTGCCCGCCCGTTTCGTTGCAATCGGCATCGGTTGCCTAGTCGCTACCGCAACGCTCGGAGGAACGTTCGCTCTTGAATTATCCGGGATCAATGAAAACGAAATCTTCTCGCGGCTCGTTCTGAACGGTTTGCCGATCCACGCGGTCCTCGGTCTGGGTGGTTGGATGAGTTTCACGGCGATTGGCGTGAGTTATCGCCTGCTGATGATGTTCATGCTGTCGCCGGACAGTGCAGCACGCGTCAGCCGCGCAGTGTTGTGGATTGGCGCGGGAGCTTTGATGCTTGTCGCTGGTGGAATTGCATTTATCATTGCGTTCGCGGCCCCCTTGAACGCAAGCCTGACAATTGCGGGGATATTTGCCATTGTGGTCGTCGGACTTTATGCAAGCGACGTTGTCCGCATCTATCGCAGGCGTGTGCGCAAAACCGTCGAACTCAACAGCTCAGCCAGTGTCGGTGCCTATGGTGCGCTCGTTGCTTCGGCGCTGCTCCTGACCGTCCTTTATTTTGACCATGGCGACAACGCGATTGCTGCTTTGATATACGCTTTCGTGTTCGGCTGGTTGACCGGGCTGGGCCTTGCCCAACTATACAAGATCATTCCCTTTCTCACATGGCTTGAGTGCTACGGGCCTGTGCTTGGCAAATCGGCCACGCCGCGCGTGCAGGACCTCGTTCGGGAGAAGGATGCAAGCGTTTGGTTTGTGATCTACTATGCAAGCGTTGCCGCAGGGACGATATGCATCCTTTTGGCACAGGCAAACCTCTTCCGCAGCGCGTGTCTCATCCAGTTCCTGGCCAGCATCGTCATCGTTGCACAGTACGTAAGGGCCCGCCGCCTTGCCGACGTGGCACCCGCACTGCAACTGCCGGCCGGGACGCGGCGGCCGAACCTTTTCTTGTCACGTTCATCTTGAGGAGACGCAAATGATACAACAGCCCCATGAACTCGATGTCCGTCCAATCCTGCGAAACGGCGGGGAACCCTTCCAGGCGATCATGCAGGCCGTTTCGGGTCTGAAGCCCGGGCAGGGATTGCGGCTTCTCGCAACGTTTCGTCCAGAACCGCTCTTTCGTGTCATGGAAGGACGGGGGTTCACAAGCAAGGCCAGCGAAATTGACGGCGGGGATTGGGAGGTATTGTTTACGCCGAAGGCCGCGGCCGAACCTGCAGTCGACGTTTCGACCAATGCGGAGATGCCGCAACTCTGGCCCGATCCTGAGACCAGCCTCGACCTTACGGATCTTGATCCACCGGAGCCGATGGTTCGGATCCTGGCCGCCACTGAACAGATGGAGCCGGGCAGGGTGTTGTTCGCGCTCTTGTCCCGTGAGCCATTGTTTCTTTTTCCCGAGCTAACCCGCCGCCATCACCAGTGGGTGGGGAGTTTCGACGACGCCGGAGAAGCCTATCGACTCCTCATCCGCGTTGGCACAAAGACGGAAAACAGCGATGGATGAAGCAAGGATTGAAGCACTTCGATCCTCGGTGCGGACGTCGCTGAGGATCATACTCGATCCCGAACTTGGTGAGAATATCGTTGACCTCGGATTGATTTATGCGATCGACGTGTCCGCCAGTGGAGATGTTCGCGTCACGATGACAACGACCACAAGGGCATGCCCGGCTACGGGTTTCCTTCAAGAGGCAGTGAAGTTGCACATCTGCGCCGTGCCCGGTGTGAATGGTGTAGACGTCGATCTTACCTACGAGCCGCCATGGTCGCCAGAAAGGATCACGGGCGAGGCGAGGCTTTTGTTCTCACGCTAGTCCGTCATTGGCACTCACCTGCCTTCACTGAGCAAATTCCACAAATGCTTTGCCGCGGCCTTTCAGCGCCGGACAGTCCACATCCAGTATCACGCCCGTTTGCTCTGCCTTGCGGCGGCCGTAGCCGCGGATCATTTCACTTAGAGCTCATACCGGCCCGATCTCGTCCCGGCTTTATTTGGCTAGACCGGGATGCTGGTCAAACCTGTCGCGGTCAACGCGCCCATCGGGAGCGGCCCATATGATAAGTTCATGGGAAAGGCGGATGTCAGTACTTGCGTCTACGCGACATAGCGGCGGATCAAAGGCTTGAGCCGATGGTCGTCGTCGTCGGTTCAAAATGAATTTGGACCAGTATTCAGACCAAGGGCAAGGCTCACTTCGAAGTTCGCTTGGCGCGTGTCAGCATCGGGGCGTATTCAAACAGAAACAATCCGAAGGCAAGGATCCATAAAATTCCCGCGGCAGGAACCAACACTTGGTGCGTCGCTGGAAAGACGTTGGCGACTGGACGGACAATCGCTGCGGCGATGATTGCCATGTAAGCAGCGTTCGTCGTGGCCGACGATGTCAGAACGCGTCCTGTGTGGCCCCGGCTTACCCGGGTCATGACGGCAAGCATCATGCATGCAATCGAACCTATTGTAAGCACGTGCAAAACCGAGACCTGGTCCATCAATCCTGTTGCGCCGGCCGTGATAGCGATGAAGCCAAGTGAAACGAACAAATACGCAGCGTGCAGTACCAAAAGCAGCTTTTCGGGGTGCGTAGTCCATCCGCGCCAACGCATCAGCCGAACACCTTGGAGGATCGCTGCTACGACCGCAGCTATTGCGGTGCCTTTGCTCTCTGGCCAGAAAGTCCAAAGGGCAAAAGTTCCCAAGGCACCGAAAATGGCGGTGACATCGAACGTGTCGTAGGGCGCGGGGAAGTCGGTTCTACCGAAGCGATTGAGCCAATTGCGCGTAAAGCTCGGAAGAATCCGACCACCCACAATTATGACGAGCATTGCATAGGCAGAGATGGCCAAGCGGGTTGCCGTTCCTGTAGCGTCCCCGTTGATGACGGAATAGTGGAAGAATATGTTCGCGGTTGTCAGGCCAGCCAATCCAGCGATAACTTTCAGATCCTTCCACTTGCGGCCTGCGATAACTTCCCGAGCGCAAATGAAGAGAAACGACAAAAGGAACGATGCGTCAATGGCAACAGCAGGCAAGAGGCCAATCGTCCCCGATGACAACATGGCGACGCGTCCTGCCAACCAAATAGATAAAAGCACCACGAGCGGAAACCCGGATACGGGCAGCCTTCCGGTCCAGTTGGGGACTGCCGTCAACAAAAAACCAGCAAGCACAGCGGGCGCAAATCCGAACAACATCTCGTGAGCGTGCCATTGCACCGCTCCATAGGTTCCGCCAGCAGGAAATCCGAACTCAATTGCTGCTATCCACAGGACCATGGAGAGTATTGCCCAGGAAGCCGCGCCAAGAAAAAACGGACGGAACCCGTACGAAAATACGATCGGGCCCGTGTTCGAAATGCCCCGAGGAATTCCACCCCGTTTTGCTATGGGAGCTCCGTCCATTTCGTTCTCCATTGCTTTGATGTTCCAAATGACACTGCCGCATTTTGGGCGGGCGCTCCTTGCGTTTGCACAAACGGAAAGCTGGAAAGGCCAATTCTAACCCACGGAACCAAAGATCTTTTTTGATCCCAGATCAAACAATTGCTGGCTTTATATATTTGCCGTCTACGATCGATTTTAAAAGAAGCGCACGCAACTTCTTTAGAACTTCTCTAAAAACGAACGAATTACAAGTACTATCTGCGACAAAAAGCTTTTCATGCTTCTGTTGCTATTTGTTTTGCAACAAAGAGTGCTTCGCGAGGACTGCTATTGATGGTCATGCCGGCTGACATTCGCCCGGCGTCGTGCATCAAGGAGAACAGCGATGACGAATCAAATGAATATTTCTCGCCGCACTATCTTGGCCGGCGCAGCTATCACCGGGGTACTGACACCCATTCTGGCCAATGCGGCAGCACCCGCAGCGAAAGTTGCGATCAAGTCAACGCCAGCGGACATAGCAACGCTTAAGCGCCAGAAAATCGAACTTGTAAAGCCACCATTTGTCCATGCCCACACACAGAAGGCACAGGGTGGACCCAAGGTCATCGAAGTCACGCTTACCATCCAAGAAAAGAAAATGGTGATTGATGACCAGGGCACCGAAATTAATGCGATGACGTTCGACGGTTCTGTCCCAGGGCCTATGATCGTTGTCCATCAAGACGACTATGTTGAAGTGACGTTGGTCAATCCTGATACCAATACCATGCCGCACAACATCGACTTTCACGCCGCAACGGGCGGCCTTGGAGGCGGTGCCTTGACCGTGGTCAATCCTGGCGAAAAGACTGTTCTGCGCTTTAAGGCTACGAAAGCCGGCGTGTTCGTCTACCACTGCGCACCTCCCGGAATGGTTCCCTGGCACGTAACGTCCGGCATGAACGGGGCGATCATGGTACTTCCACGCGACGGTCTTGCTGACGGCAAGGGCAATGAACTTACCTACGACAAGATTTACTACGTCGGCGAACAGGACTTCTATGTACCGCGGGATGCTGATGGCAAATTCAAGACATACGATACGGCCGCCGATGCCTATGCCGATACACTTGAAGTCATGCGCAGGCTCACGCCCAGCCATATCGTCTTTAACGGTGCCGTGGGCGCGCTGACCGGAGAGAATGCCCTGAAGGCTGCGGTTGGTGAGAAGGTCCTTATCGTCCATTCCCAGGCCAACCGCGACACGCGGCCCCATTTGATTGGCGGGCATGGCGAATATGTCTGGGCAACGGGCAAATTCCATAACGTGCCCGACTATGACCAGGAAACATGGTTCATTCCGGGCGGCACCGCTGGGGCAGCGTTCTACACCTTCGCGCAGCCCGGGATCTACGCCTACGTGAACCACAATCTCATCGAGGCTTTTGAATTGGGCGCTGCCGCCCATTTCAAGGTCACGGGCGACTGGAATGACGATCTGATGACTTCGGTATTGGCTCCAGAAAGCTGATACCGGGGTGAATGTCGGGCGGGCGCGAAGCCCGTTCGACATTCACCGGCAGCCAACCGTCCAAACAACACGACCGTAATATGAAAGCTTTTTCTGACTTCACGCTGGAGGCCAAAAATGGCAGCCGCCCTGCAACACCGCGAGATTCCCGCAATATCGATCATTATTCCAGGGCTTCTGGTTGCTGTACTCGGTGGCCTAAGCGCGGCACAAATTGGTTTGTTCGAGAACAGTGCTTCTTCGATCCGAATGAGCGAACCCCGAACGGTAACGATCGCATCGCGCGCTTTTTCCTATCGTAGCCACGGGGAGTTTTTCAAGAACGGTATTGCGGTCGACGGCCCGATGGTGACCATCACCGAATCCGCTTTGGAAATCATGAAATATGGGGTGACGGTAAACGACTACAAGCGCTGCGTGGCCGACGGTGACTGCCAGCCCGCTGCGCCCGAACATCAAGTCACCAACGGTGATGTCCCCGTTACGGGTGTGAGTATCGAGGATGCGCGCGCTTATGCATCTTGGCTTAGTAAAGCCACAGATTTCGACTGGATTTTGCCCACGGACGCGCAAATGGCTTTCGCCGCAGGGTCCAGGTTCCCTGACGATGGGCTCGGCGTAAGTGCCGACAGCAAGAACCCGGCCACGCGATGGCTTGCAGACTACGACAGGGAAACTGCCAGAAAGGCCAGCGCCAATCCCGTTCCGCAGGCGAGCGGATATTTTGGCGAGAATGAATTCGGTTTGGCCGATTTTCCCGGAAATGTCTGGGAATGGACCACAACCTGCAACCGCAGGGTCAATCTCGACAATCCGGACGACGCCGCAAACGGGGACTCCTGCGGGGTCTATCTTGCTGTCGGCAAGCATCGCTCGCCAATGAGTTTCTTCGTCAAAAACCCGAAGGGCGGCGGATGTTCCGTCGGTGCCCCCCCGGACAATTTGGGTTTCCGGTTGATCCGCGAAGGAAAACGGTATGCTTCCTATCTTCAAAAGATTAAAACAAGCCTTGGCATCGGCACGCATCGCGCTGACGTCTACCGCAAAGCGAGTTTAGGACGACAGAATTGAGAATCGACCGGACAGTCGTGAAGCAGCTTCCCCTGTTTGCAAAGATGAACGATGCAGACTTGGATCGGCTTCTCGATTCCGCCACCGCCAAACGAGTCCCGCAAGGGGAGGCGGTTTTCGAGCAGGGTCAGAACGCAATATCGTTCTTCCTCCTTCTGCACGGTCGCCTGAAGGTCCTGCAGGTGACGGAAGACGGACAGCAGATTATCGTGCGAATGGTGCATCCGGGTGATTTGTTTGGCTTTGCCAAGGCGCTGCAGCGAATGGACTATCCGGGCACGGCAATGGCTGCAGCCGAAAGCGTGATCCTGTGCTGGCCGACGGACCTGTGGCCGCAATTCGTCGAAAGCAATCCGAGTCTCGCCATAACTACCATGCAAACGATCGGCCAACGCCTTGAGGAGGCTCATACACGCATTCGCGAGATGTCGACCCAGGAGGTTGAACGCCGGGTCGCGCACGTCGTTGCCAGGCTCACCACCACAGCCGGCAAGAAGGAAGGGAGCGGGATCAGGATCGATTTTCCGATCACCCGCCAGGACATCGCCGAGATGACGGGAACCACGCTTCATACGGTGTCGCGTATCTTGAGCGCATGGGAATCGAAAGGGTTGGTCGAGGGCGGTCGCCAGAAACTGCTTGTACGCGACTTGAACGGGATCATGCTCCTTGCAAATGGCGGAAAAGAGCGGGATTAAGAAGCGCGCCAACTTCCGGCGCAAGACCTGCGCTGAGTCCGCGCGGGAGGGTCCGGAGCAACCCCGACTTTTCGTCGTCGTCGAACGATAGAACATTGGGCAAATATGGTGAGCTCGCCAACGGTCGACAAACACACTCAGAGCACACCTTCTGGATTCTGCGCTGATCACAGCCTACGCCGAATAGGCTAGTTTTTCGGCGTGCGCTGTTTCTGAGGAGGTCGTTATGCCCAGGTCTGTCGTTACCGCACTTTCTCTTTGCCTTGCAATATTCTCCCTCATCGATTCTGATATCGCCAACGCTACCACGCCCGTCCTCAGCGTCGGCACGGTTCTCAACAGGGGCAGGCCAATCGTTTGTCAGACAGGGGTGGATCGCCTGCGCGAGCGCGGTTTTCACGACGTCTGGCGGATTGATTGTCGCGGTCGGTTCTTTGTCTATCGCGCATGGAAGGCTGGCCGCCGCTTCGAAATTGCAGTCAATCGACACAACGGCAGGGTCGTCGATTTACGCCGGGTCGGTTGACGTGACCAACGGCATTAAGTCTGCCGTTGCCCTCATCGCCAATTGCATGGAGAAAAGCGTTGCGTAAAGACTTGTTTGTCGCACTAGGACTTGTTTTCGGCTTGTTGATGGCGCCCGCAATAGTGCCTACCGCAGCCAGCGCCCAGTCCGTTAGCATCACGATCGGTACCAACCTGAACAGAGGCAGGGGAGTCAGCTGCAGTCAAGGTGAAAGGCTCCTGCGCAGTCGCGGCTTCAGAGACGTTAGGCGCATCGATTGTCGAGGCCGGTTCTTTGTTTATCGTGCATGGCGAGGAAATTCCCGGTTCGAGATTGCCATCAGGCAGAGGGATGGCCGCGTTGTCGATATGCGCCGGATAGGAAGACGGCGATAATCCCAGGACTTCACGCAAAGCCAGCGATTTCCTTGGCTCGCCAGATTTCAGGACGTTAAATTCTCCTGGGGTAAATGGAGGTACCAATGCGACATTGGGCTATTGCGTCAATTCTGTTGATTTCGAGCGGATGCCAATCCTCCCAGTCCTCCGTGCCCGAGGGCGCCGCACCAAAAGCTGCATTTCATGACCGTTCGTGCAGGTCATGGACTGTCACCAACGGAACGATTCACTGCCGCAACCCCGTCTCGCCCGTTTCTTCCCCAGGTGAAACCCAGCCCCCCGCTCGATGCGCCACCATCCACAGTGACGTAAAATCAAAAAGGATTTGCAATTGAGACTGACCCCCTGGCGAGGCTTCGCCCCGCGGGTCCGAGCCTCGATTGCTTGCCATGTCGTGTCCACGTCGAAACGTAAGATAAGCATCACTTCATCGTCGTGCTACTGAAGCCGGCCGTGTGTTTGTCAAACTGTCGTTTCTCAACCTCGTGATGACAAATGGCCGATCGTACTTAACGCCCCGCCGTTGTTGGTGATTGCCGAAGATCTTTGCTGTTTGCGTGAGAGCAAAGACGAGCACTGCCAAGAGGACTAATTCCACTACGAAGGGACCGCGGGGTCTCGATAACAAGGAG
>NZ_JBBNAM010000020.1:0-12706 GCF_037994425.1 Phyllobacterium sp. | reverse complement strand
TGGTGAAGACCCTCGCATTGATGTCGCTTGGCCTGTCGCAAAGAACCAGCGGGCTGACCGTGCCGCTTGACGTACAAGCGGAAAGGCCGACAAGCGTGAGAGCAAGGAGCATCGTCAAACGGATCATAGTCCAGGTACCTTCAGCTGTGGCGCGGGAAGCCAACGGCGCGTCAAATCGTAATCCTCGAGAGCATCTGTTTTGCAATCAGAAGATCGGGGGTCGAATCGCTCCAGCGCTACCATTGTTTTCAATAGGGGTTTCTTGGTTTGAGCGACTGGCCCGACGTTCGCCTCACTAACCTGCTTTATGGTGGCAATGGCGGCATTGTAGGATGGCGAGCAAGCGTCGCTGCCGTTATAGGAGCCACGTTTGCTTATGGCCCTTGCCAGTTCGGGGAGTCGACCATCGCCGAGCAGCGCAGCAATTAGGTGGATACCAGTTAAAAGATGTTCCATGGGTTCAACTCCAGCGAAGGCATGACCCACACCGTTTCACTCAGCAAAGCGTTGTGCCACCCGTTTCCTGCGCAAACTGGGAATTGGTTCAGGAGACGACGAGATATTGCGGCGGCGGATCGATCGTCGTGCCGGGGCCGTAGTTGACCAGATAGGGGTTGATCCAGATTTTCTTGCGATCCGGCCGACCCGGACCGAAGCCTTGGTTCTTTCAATGGCCGGAGCGCATATGTGGCTTAACGGGGCCTCGACCTTCTTCGTAGGCGTGTTCTTTTGCCATTCCGATCGGTGACATAGCCGATATGCACCGTGGCGTAATCCTAGTTTGAGCACGGGGAACTTAAATACTGCTGGGAATACAATTTTCAGCTTGGCCACAGTGGCTTTCGATGCGGCGACGACGAAGGACATGCCGATACTCGTGATGACGCCATGGCCGCCATCAAGGCAAGGTTGGCGCGGTTTATTGCGACACCGCATGCCGAAGCGGAGGCCTTGATTTACCACCGCAGCGATGGTTGACCGGCAGTTATGCGTGCCAAAGGCCTTAATTGGCATCTCAACACAAAAGATTGGCAGACAGCGCAAGCGCCTTTCTATTTGAACTGCTAGAGAAAGCCCGCACGGTTGGAATGAAAGGCCATTGAGCCTCGCTGGCGCCGCTTAATGAATTGAGCGATCTGCCCCCGCCCACCAAGACGAAGAATTTGATTCAAGAGCAAGTAGCCTAACCAAGTACGGGGCCCCTCATGGGGGCTCCCGCTTGATTGTTCCACTGTCCTGCTTCGCGAGGGGACAGTGGAGTAATCGTGCTCCGATTATATGGATCGACCCGAAGGCAAGAGCCTCCCGTCTCCATCGCCAAAGGAAACTATAGTGGAGAAACTCGTCGTGCTTGGCGTATTGTTCGCCAGCGTGTCCGCCCCAGCTATGGCTGCTCAGCAGTCTTGCTCTCGTAACCTGAGCCAGATTTGGCTCAACACCCCGTGCGCTGTTGTCAATTCGATGAAGCACGGAAAGGGCGACGGCCATGTAGGCACGCGTTCAATTGGTGCATCGAAAGCATCTGCTGCACATTCGACCACTGCCGCTGCTGCAACGCATCATTCTCCCGCAATGTCGAGCGTATCGGGCGCCGCAAACGAAGCACGCAATGCTCCCGCTGCATCCGCACCGTCGCACGCTGATACTGCATCAAATGCACCATCGCCGTCGCAGCCTGCTGCAACGCAGCCGAGCAATAACCCACCTGCTGGGCTCAATGAATCCACACCGGACGACGGCAACCACGAAGAGGCTAAGGACTCCAGCACTGTAGATGAAGGAACGCCTTCCATCGATCAGGGCATCACTGCGTCAGTACCTGGAACGACTCCGACTGCGCCTGATGCAGACAAGGACAAGGACAAGGAACACGGTTGTTCCGGTGGTGGAAATTGCGGCATCGGTCAAGGCAACGGCGGTGGCAATGGCACCGGCAACGAAGGCGGCGGACGTGGCCCTGATGGGCACGACCATCAGCGTTAATTGAGGCAGATCGGCTTGTTCTCGAAAAAATAGAGCGAGCCTTTAATGCCAGCGGCTTGCAGAATGGCATACTTCGCTTTGGAGACGGGATAATCATCCGCGTTGATGAGAATAACCAATAACAGCAGTCTTTCGGAGCACGAACACCCGCGTTGATTTGCGTTATTCAAGGCGCTGACAAAATGAGGCGGGTTAGAGCCCTAGCTTACACGTGGGCTCAGTACTTGGCGGTGGTGCGAAAAGCCCACCGCCTCTTTGATTCTCAAATTAAATAAAATGATTGATTCGAATCCTTCAATCTTTGCCTACATTGCCGGGATGTATGAAGATCATCGATCATTCCAAATGGTGCAGATTTTCGGTCGGAAGCCCGGGCAGATCGTCGGGATTACGTCCGCTTACGATGCTGCCAAATTTCTGCTGGAGGAATGGCCATACGAAAGCGGAGCTAAGCTTTCAATGGCAAAGGCAATCCTCCTGAAGTGCCTTGAGGGCGGATGCTCGGCGGCAGTTGCCCGGGTTGCATTTGTTGAAGCGGCGAGAGAAGCCAATATTTTTGTTGAGGTGCAAGCGCGACCAGCGCCCACCGGCAAGCCACAACGCTGGCAAAAGACAGCATCGCGGCGGCGATAGGATTCAGTCGCCGCAGTAATAGCCATAGCCTTTGCCGCAATAGGACTTGGCTGAGACATCGAGACCCCACAAGATCGCACCGCTAATGACGATTACCATCACCCATCCCAAGTAGATTTCGAACGCTTCTGACTTAGGGGATGTGAGCGCTTTGATGAGGGTCGACACTAATGCGAAACTAACCACGCCCCATATTAGAGCAGCGAGTGCGTCGGTGATTGTCATTTGGTTATGCTCGGTGATGTTCGATAGGAAGCATGGTTGCTCGACGGGCGGAAATTCCCGCGACCACGCGGGGCCGTCTAAGCAGTTCCAAGGTATTGGAGCTTGCCTTTCGCTGCCAATCTTTTGCGCTGAGACGCCAACCGCAAATCGCCAATAGCGCAGCGTACGCCTCGGGCATTGGCAAAGTTTGGTAGATAATTCGGTAGGGACAGTTTATATCTGCGAGATGTTGTAAAGCAAAAACAATATGTTATGCCAATAACGTGGCGGAAGAGGTGAGATTCGAACTCACGGTACGGTTCCCCGCACGACGGTTTTCAAGACCGTTGCCTTAAACCACTCGGCCACTCTTCCAGCCTGTGCCACGCCGTCGAGAACCAACGAACGTTTCGCCCGACGGACAGACGCGGCCTTTATATCGCTTCGCGTTGCCGCGTCAACGGTTCTGCTGCATCTTTTGCCGTGGACTTGCCTGTCGACGTGCCTTCAAAGTAGGTAGCGCAAAGTCAGCATAGTAGGAAGCCGCAGATGTCAGAACTTAAAGTCCGCACAAGAGCCGTCGGGGCGAAGGCAGTCCTCAAGGGCAAGGAACTACCCGTCATAACGTCGGAAACCGGCGGCGAAATCAACATTGTCACCTCCGTGTCGCAGCCGGGCTTCAACCCTCTCGATCTGCTCTACGCGTCCCTGTCAGCCTGCATTGCACTCAGCGCGCGAATTGCAGCAAACAAGCTTGGCGTATCGGACAGGCTCAAGGAAGTGCGCGTGCACGTGACTGGCGACAAAGCCCACGAGGAACCGTCCCGCATTGCCTTGTTCAAAAGCGACATAGAGATCGAGGGCGATCTCGACACGGCGACACGGCGCGATATCGTCGAAAAAGCCGAAGAAATCTGCACCGTTTCCAATACGCTCCGCGGCGACGCGCAATTCCAAACGACCCTTCGCGACTGATCGTCAGGTGGTCGTCGTGTGGTCCACTGCCACATACCGTTCAAGTTCCGGATCGAGGTCGACCTCAACGACATTGGTGAAGATCGTCGTCGCCACCATGATCCCAGCGAAGGCGACAAGGTTGACGAGCGTCGCTTCGTCATAGCGGGTCGCGAGTTTCTTCCACAATTCATCCGGTACGGCGTTAGCGTTCGCGACCAGGGCCTTGCCGAAGTCGATCAGCACGGCTTCGTCCGCCGTGGGCACCGGCGCGTTAAGCTCCTGACCCGCCTCGACCAACGCGCGGCGAAAGAACGTCGACGGAACGAGTGCGTGGCTTGCTTCGGATATTGCCAGCGAAAAGAGCAAGATTGCCCGATCGCTGAGAGTTGGCCGCAGCAGATCACGCAGCGTGAACCACTCGGCATAGATGCGATGTGCCGCGGGAGAATGCAGCATGATGCGCTTCATATTGGTCATCCGGCCGCGTAATTCGAGCTCACGGTCGTGTTCAGCACGTGCTTCGGGTGACGCCGTTGCATAGTCAATTGGGGGTATTCGACTCATGGAAAAATCCATATTTTTGATGGGCTTGCCGCACTATAGGGGTTGTTAATGGCCTATCAACCTATCCGTGGCAATTTCATGGGGTGCACTTCTCGAATGGGCGTCGGGGTTTGCGCCGGCGTTCTGATCTGCTATCGATACATTACTATTCTCGGGGACGGTCCGCGCGGCCGGTGGTCTGCATTGTCAAAAGCTAAAGCTTTTCGAGTTGTAGGGGTTGTTGCCGTGGGCGCTCTGATGGCGGCCTGTGCCTCTCCCAAGACGACAGTGGCGCGCAAACATTCCAAGGAATATTTTGCCGAATCCGAATATGGCGTGAAGGCCAGCCCGCGTGTTGTCACCGATCTGCGACATATCCCGCGCGGCGGCGGCCGCAACCTTGTCGGTCAGCCCTACAAGGTTGCGGGCAAGTGGTACTACCCGAAGGAAGAACCGGGATATCGACGCCAGGGGAAGGCGTCCTGGTATGGCTCTGCGTTTCATGGCCGCTTGACCGCCAACGGCGAGATTTATGATACGACCAGGCTTACAGCAGCGCATCCTACCATGCCGTTGCCGAGCTATGCGCGCGTGACCAACCTCGGCAATGGCAGTTCCGTCATCGTCCGGGTCAACGATCGCGGCCCCTATCATTCCTCGCGCGTTATCGACCTTTCGCAAAAGGCCGCAACGGTGCTCGATTACCAACACACCGGGACGGCCGATGTGAAGGTCGAATATGTCGGGCGCGCCCCGCTGGAAGGCAATGATGACGGGTTCCTCATGGCCTCCTACCACGCACCAGGCGTCGATCCATATGGACAGCCGGCTTCAGGCGTGATGATTGCCATGAATGGCGGCACGCCTACGCGACGCGCGCCTGTCGCGATCCCCGGAATGCAACCCCAGCAGCCTGCCGGCGTCCAGGTGGCGAGCCTTGGCAACCAGGCGTTTTCGC
Organism: Phyllobacterium sp.; assembly: GCF_037994425.1. Lineage (NCBI taxonomy): Bacteria > Pseudomonadati > Pseudomonadota > Alphaproteobacteria > Hyphomicrobiales > Phyllobacteriaceae > Phyllobacterium > Phyllobacterium sp. The sequence goes on along the minus strand of NZ_JBBNAM010000020.1, from coordinate 7,428 downwards.
TCGAGGTACAGGCAGCACGGCTCACTGGGCAGCAACAGTCTACGCCAGTGCCTGCTGCCGGCGTTGCCATGAACTTCAGTATCGACGTCGATCCGGTTCTGCCGTTGATCGGCCCATATGTCGACGAAAAGCCGACGATCCTTATCGGCTCGCTCAAGGGTAACAAGCGCGCGCAGTCGCCTTTCATCAGTTCCTACGCCAGCGAGCGAATTGCCGGCGCCAATGCCCCACTCAATGCCGCATCCAGCATTCTTTCATCGAATGCAATTTCCTCTTCATGGAAAAGCATGAATGCGGCTGCCGTCACGCAACCATCTGGCGAATATGTCGAGATCGGCTTGTTCGCCAACAAGAGCGAGGCCGGACGTCTGGTTGCGGCGCTTTCTGCCTATGGCAAAGTCGAAATGTCGGAAGTCGCAAGCCCCGAAGGCCGCAGAATCGAGCTCATTGCCCGTGCAGACTCCGGTAAGAACACCGACAGGTTGCTCAAGGCCGCCTGGGCCGCCGGGGCAGGGGATGCATTTGTCGTTCGCGATGACGGTAATTGATTATCGACGCGTCGCACCGTCGCTGAAAGCGCCTTTCCGCTCACTCGCCTTGGGCCTTGTCGTTACGCTGGCTGCTGCTTTCGGTGCCGAAGCGCAGGACACGCTATTCGACACCAAGGCGAAGCAGGCGCTGATGGTCGAAGTCCAGACCGGCACGGTCCTTTACGCCAAATCGCCTGAAACGCTCATCGAGCCGGCAGCGCTTGCCAAGCTGATGACCATGGAAGTGGTGTTCCACGAGTTGCAGGCCGGCAAGATCGGGCTCTCGACGCAATATACCGTCAGCGAACACGCCTGGCGGACTGGCGGCGCACCATCGGGTGGCTCGACCATGTTTGCCAAGCTGAAATCATCGATCAGCGTTGGCGACCTCATTCAGGGCGTCATTGTCCAGTCCGCCAATGACGGGTGCATAATCCTGGCTGAAGGTATTGCCGGCTCCGAGGAAAAGTTTGCCGAAATGATGAATGCAAGGGCAAAGGAACTCGGCCTCAACAATTCGAACTTTGTCAATTCGACAGGATTACCGGAACCAAAGCAGCGCGTATCGCTCGCGGACCTCGTCGCGCTTGCTCGCCATATCAAGCGGACCTATCCCGAATTCTATCACACCTACGCGCAGGACAATTTCACCTGGAACAACATCTTCCAGCGCAATCGCAATCCTTTGTTGCGACTTGATATCGGCGCGGATGGGATGGGTACCGGCTATACGGAACAGTCCGGCTTCGGCATAGTCGGCGCAACCGAACATGGCGGGCGCCGCTATGTCGTGGCCCTGAGCGGGCTTGCGAGCGACAAGGAGAGGGCAGAGGAGGCAAAGCGCATCTTCGAGTGGGCCTACCAGGCGTTCGAAGAGATCGATATTTTCGCGGCAGGCGAAACGATCGGTGAGGCAAGTATCTACGGCGGTACCAAGTCGAGCGTGCCGCTCAGGGCGCAGGAAAAAGTGAGCCTGCTCGTACCCGTGGCCAATCGCGATCGCCTGAAAGCCCACATCGTTTATAAGGGACCGCTTGTTGCGCCTGTAAAGGCTGGCGAAGAGGCGGGCGTGCTGCGGATCTGGATCGGCGAGGAACTTGTCCAAGAAACACCGGTCTATACGGCGGAGGCCGTCGAAACCGGTGACCTCACGAAACGGACACTCGATGCGGTGTTGGAACTCACCACGGGCTGGACCCGGCAACTGAAGTTCTGAACATGCCTCGACCTTTTAAATTGCTGACGCTAGAACCATCTTTGAGGTGACTCCATCGAAAGACGGCTGACGGCGTGCAGGGACTATTCATCACATTCGAGGGCGGCGAGGGCGCGGGCAAATCGACCCAGATTGCTAGGCTTGCCGAGCACCTGCGCGCAAGCGGCGACGACGTGTTGGCAACACGCGAGCCCGGCGGCTCGCCCGGCGCCGAAGCCTTGCGACACGTGATATTGAGCGGTGCCGCAGAGGCCTTCGGGCCCGCCATGGAAGCCTTGCTCTTTGCTGCCGCCCGCAATGACCATGTAGAGCAGATAATGCGCCCGGCGCTGCGGTCCGGCCGCATGGTGCTTTGTGATCGTTACATCGATTCAAGCAGGGTTTACCAGGGCGTAACGGGTGACCTCGACCCGGATCTGATGCGCGCTATCGAGAAGGTCGCTATCAATGGCCTTGTGCCCGATCTCACGATCATCCTCGACCTGCCGGCGGAATTAGGTTTGCAGCGGGCCAACGCGCGGCGTGGCGAAGGCGCTGCCGACCGCTTCGAAAAGGAAACGGTGGACATGCACGCCAAGCGACGTGATGCCTATCTGGCGATAGCAAAGGCGGAACCTGAACGTTGCAAGGTCATTGCCGGCGATCGTCCGGCCGGCGAGATCGCGCGTCAGATCGCCCAGCTAGTCGATGACCTCAAGGCGAGGCGGGGCATGAAATCTGCCCAAACTGCCGAGGTAGCCCGATGAGCGATGCGGTCCTCGACGTACCAGTGACCCACGATGCCATCGATGGTGTCCCGCCACCCTCTGCCAATCGCGCCCTCTTCGGGCACGACCGTATACGATCATTCCTTGCGCAGGCCTATCGGTCCGGTCACATGCACCACGCCCTTCTGCTCGAGGGACCGCAGGGCGTGGGCAAGGCGACGCTGGCGTTTCATCTTGCCGGACACATGCTGACCTATCCGCAAACGAAAGATGCGCCGCTCACACTTGCTGAACCGAACTTCACCGCGGCGCCTTACCGGCAGATGGCCAGTGGTACGCACCTCTCCCTGCTGCACATTACCCGCCCAGTCGATACGAAGACAGGCAAATTCAAGACCGGCATAACGATAGACGAGATAAGAAGGGTTACGCACTTCCTCAACCGCACCTCCCATGATGGTTCGTGGCGCATCGTCATCGTCGATCCGGCGGATGATATGAATCGTAATGCTGCCAATGCCTTGCTCAAGACTCTTGAAGAACCACCGCAACGTACCCTGTTCATCCTGATCTCGCATTCATTGGGTCGTTTGTTGCCGACCATCCGCTCGCGCTGTCAATCTCTGCGCTTTGAACCCCTGGAACAGAAGGATCTGATTTCGGCGCTTACGGCAATCAATCTCGACCCCGGCCAAGTCACCGACATCGAGGGGCTTGTCAAACAGGCAGATGGAAGCGCGCGCAAAGCCGCCTTGCTTCTGGCATTCGGCGGGCTGGAGATTTCAGAGGCAGTCGAGGGCGTTCTCGGCAGGGTTGTATTCGATGTGCCGAAAGCCCATGCGCTGGCCTCTGCCCTTTCGGGACGCGAAGCCGAAATTCAATATAACCTCTTTCTCGAGGGCCTGTTCGATCGTATCGCACTGAACGCGCGGCTGGCAGCGGAGCAGGGCGACACGGCAAAAGCCAGCCGCTGGTCCAATCTCTGGACCGACCTGCAGAACGAGGCGAGGGACGCTGCCGACTACAACCTCGACAGGAAACAGACCGTCCTGATTTTTCTCGATCGAATGCACCGCTTCCTCGCAGACGCCAGATAGGGCTGTGGCGGTCTGGCAATCACGCCGGACATGGGTTATGTCAAAGCCTCCCAAGATACTTAAGCAAAAGACGAAATCAGGTCACGCATGAGCCGCGAAAAGTTCTATATCACCACTGCCATTTCCTACCCGAATGGGAGCCCGCATATCGGGCATGCCTATGAGCTGATCGCGACCGACGCGATTGCCCGTTTCAATCGGCATGACGGCAAGGACGTCCTCTTCCTGAGCGGCACCGATGAACATGGCATCAAGATGCTGCAGACGGCCCGCAAGGAAGGGATTTCGCCCCGCGCTCTGGCTGACAGAAATGCCAAACTTTTCCGTGACATGGGCACGCTCCTTAATGCGTCCTACGATGACTTCATTCGCACCACGGAAGAGCGGCACTACGCTTCGTCACAGGCGATCTGGAAGAAAATGGTCGAGGCGGGGGACATCTACAAGGATTCCTATGCCGGCTGGTACTCGGTGCGCGACGAGGCATACTATCAGGAAGAAGAGACGGAAGTGCGTGCGGACAATGTACGCTATGGTCCGCAGGGAACGCCTGTCGAATGGCTCGAGGAGGAAAGCTATTTCTTCCGGCTATCGGCCTATCAGGATCGGCTGCTGAAGCTCTATGCCGACAATCCAGACTTCATCGGGCCAGATGAGCGCCGCAACGAAGTTGTTTCCTTCGTCAAATCGGGACTAAAGGATCTGTCGGTCTCGCGTACGACGTTCGATTGGGGGATCCCGGTTCCCGGCGATGAGAAGCACGTCATGTACGTGTGGGTCGATGCGCTCACCAACTACATCACGGCGGCGGGCTATCCTGACGTAAATGCGGAACGATGGCGCTTTTGGCCTGCCGATGTCCATATCATCGGCAAGGACATCATCCGCTTTCACGCTGTCTATTGGCCGGCCTTTCTACTTTCGGCCGGCATCGAACTCCCGAAGCGGGTTTATGGCCACGGTTTTGTATTCAACCGCGGCGAGAAGATGTCGAAGTCCGTCGGCAATGTCATCGATCCGGTATCGCTCGTCGAGCATTATGGCCTCGATCAGCTGCGCTATTTCCTCTTGCGCGAGATACCGTTTGGGCAGGATGGAAATTACAGCCACGAGGCAATCGTCAACCGGACCAACGCGGACCTTGCCAATGATCTCGGCAATCTGGCACAGCGCTCGCTATCGATGATCGCGAAGAATTGTGGTGCGAAGGTACCGCAACCCGGCGAATTCACCGATGCGGATCTGGCGATTCTCAACCAGGCGCTGACCGCGCTCGAAACCGCACGCAAGGCGGTCGGAACGCAGGCCATTCACATGGCGCTTGCGGCCATCTTTGGCGTGGTCGCGGAAGCCAATCGCTATTTTGCCGGCCAGGAGCCATGGGCGTTGAAGAAAACCGACCCGGCGCGCATGGATACGGTCCTCTATGTGACCGCTGAGGTTATTCGCCGTATCGGCATTCTGTGCTTGCCGTTCATACCGGGCTCGGCGGCGAAGCTGCTCGATATCCTGGCGATCGCGGCCGACAGGCGCAATTTTGCGGATCTTTCCGGGGCGAAACTCGTCCCGGGGACGGACTTGCCGGCGCCGCAACCGATCTTCCCGCGCTATGTCGAAGCAGACAAAGAAGCCTGAGCGGACTGCAAATGACGATGCTTGTCGACAGTCACTGCCATCTCGACTTTGCTGACTTCGCTGAGGAACGCGATGCCATTGTTCAGCGGGCGCTTGATAATGATATCAAGCGCCTCGTAACCATCGGCACGCGCGTGAGGCGGTTCGACAGTATCCTTGCCATCGCTGAACGATATGAGAGCGTCTACGCCTCGGTAGGTACGCACCCGAACAACGCGCACGAGGAACTCGACGTAACAGCCGACGACCTGATCCGGCTTTCCGAGCATCCGAAGGTCGTGGCGATCGGCGAAGCGGGGCTCGACTATCACTACGATTATGCACCGCCGGAAGCCCAGGCCCAAGGATTGCGTACCCACATCGAAGCGGCGCGAGCGACACGACTGCCGCTGGTCATCCATGCGCGCAGCGCCGATGCGGACATGATTTCGATTCTTGAGGAAGAAACAGGGAAGGGCGCCTTCCCTTTCATCCTGCACTGCTTTTCGTCGGGGCCCGAGTTGGCCAAGGTGGGAGTCGATCTCGGCGGCTACGTCTCCTTCTCCGGCATACTCACTTTCAAGAACTCACCCGAGATACGCGATATAGCGCGAAACGTCCCGCGGGACCGACTGCTCGTTGAGACGGATGCGCCTTATCTTGCGCCAGTGCCCTATCGCGGCAAGCGCAATGAGCCGAGTTTCGTGCGCCATACGGCGGCCGTTCTTGCCGACACGATCGGGGTCAGCGAGGAAGAAATTGCACGCTTGACCACGGACAATGTGTTCCGGCTTTTCACCAAGATGCCAAGGCCTGCCGATGCCTGACCGTCTACGCTTCACCATCCTTGGCTGTGGCTCTTCGCCGGGTGTGCCGCGGATCAATGGTGACTGGGGCAAATGCGATCCTAATAATCCGAGGAACCGCCGGCGGCGTGCGTCGATGCTCGTTGAGCGTTTGGCGGAAAATGGCGGTGTTACGACCGTGATCATCGACACAGGTCCGGATTTCCGCTCGCAGATGATCGATTTCGGTTCGAGCAAACTCGATGCGGTGGTCTACACGCACCCGCATGCAGATCACATCCATGGGCTTGATGACCTGCGGACTTTCGTCATCGATCGCCGTGATCTGTTCGATATTTACGCCGATGTGCTGACCCTGAAGCGGCTTTATGAAGCCTTTGCCTATTGTTTCAAAACACCGGAAGGATCGAGCTATCCGCCGATATTGCGGCCGCACGAGATCGTCCATCACGAGGCCTTCGAGGTTGGTGGTGCCGGCGGGCCGATCCGCTTCATACCGCTGCCGCAGGTTCACGGCGACATAATTTCGCTCGGGTTCCGCATCGCCAATGTCGCTTATTGCTCGGATGTGAGCGCATTTCCCGATACCACGGCTGCGCAATTATTCGATCTCGACACACTTGTCATCGATGCCTTGCAATACCGCCCACACCCAAGTCATTTTTCTCTCGAAGAATCAATAGAATGGATCGGCAAATTGAAGCCCCGTCGAGCAATTTTGACACATATGCACGTGCCGCTCGATTATGAAGCGGTCATGCGCGATACGTCAGATCACGTGGAACCCGCATTCGATGGCCTGACATTTGAGGTCGAGCTATGAGCAAGAGTGTCGAGCGCGTGCGCCAGGCGGCCCATGCTGCCGGATTCGGTATTGAGATTCGCCAGATGGCGGATTCGACGCACACAGCCGAGGACGCCGCCATTCAATGCGGCGTTACGGTTGGCCAAATCGTCAAATCATTGATCTTCCAAGGCGCCAATACGCAGAAGCTTTATCTGTTCCTGGTTTCCGGGCCGCGGCAGCTTGACCTTAGCAAGGCCGCCAGGCTGACGGGAGAAGACTTGCACCGAGCCGATCCAAAGTATGTCCGCAAGGAAACCGGCTTTGCCATTGGCGGAGTCGCGCCGATCGGGCATCTCATCGATATCGATGCTTACGCCGACGAAAACCTAATGCAGTTCGATGTCGTCTGGGCAGCGGCGGGTGGCACGAACTTCGTGTTTCCAAGTGATCCCAATGCTTTGGTCAAAGCCGCCAAGGCGCAAGTTGCCGATATTACGGGCTGATCACAACCACTGGGTAATAAGTCGCAGTTCCATAATCTATCTTATGTGACTTTTGTTTGTAGCCGCAAAGTTAAAATGTCCGGTATTTGCAAAGTAGAAATGTCGTTGTGACCACCCTCCCGCCTCTTTGTAACGAGCGACGGGAAGCAGATTTTGGGACTGATTTTG
>NZ_JBBNAM010000019.1:0-15009 GCF_037994425.1 Phyllobacterium sp. | reverse complement strand
CCAAGGATATCGGTGACGTCATCGTCTTCGTCTTCCTCGTCTTCGGCGAGGAACGTATCGTCATCATCGGAATCGTCGACCTCGACATCGACATCATCGCCGAGATCCGGCACGTCGTCGCCGCTGTCGGCATCCGCACCCTCGAGCGAAACGAATTCCGGCTTCTCGAGCGCGACGTCGACTTCTTCCGTCTCGACCTCTTCTTCCTCGTCGCGCGCAGCGCTCGCCGTCGAATCGAAATAGCTGAGCGGATAGCTCTTGCCCGTATACGGCGAAACGATCGGATCGCGGTTCAGATCGTAAAACTTCTGCCCGGTATCCGGGTCAACTCGCTTAGTGCCAAGTTTGGGATTTGCCACGTTTTGCCTCGCGTTCTGGCTGCGCTCGCATCCGGTCAACATTCAGGACTTAAACCCGACCGTTCATACAAGCGCTCATCAAAAATGGATTTCTGGTCCCATAAACGCAATTCAGCGTATTTGTCAAAGCGAAAAAGCCGGCACCGACGAATGCATTTGCAAGATGACCGCATCGGCAAGCTGTGTTACGAACGCGGCCGCACCCTGCCACCCCGTTCTTTTGTGATTGCCCATGTCCCATTCGCCATTGCCCCATCCCTCTACCTCCCGTCGTTCGAAGGCCCTTTCGGGCGACATCCGCATTCCCGGCGACAAGTCGATCTCGCACCGTTCGTTCATGTTCGGCGGCCTTGCCTCAGGGCAGACCCGAATCACCGGTCTGCTCGAAGGAGAGGATGTGATCAATACCGGCCGTGCCATGCAGGCAATGGGTGCGAAGATCACCAGGGATGGTGACGCGTGGATCATCGAGGGTACGGGCAATGGCTGCCTTCTGCAGCCGGAGGCGCCGCTCGATTTCGGCAATGCCGGAACCGGCGCCCGCCTGACCATGGGCCTTGTAGGCACCTACGCGATGGAGACGACATTTATCGGCGACGCATCGCTTTCGAAGCGTCCCATGGGCAGGGTGCTCAATCCCTTGCGCGAAATGGGCGTTCAGGTCACAGCCGCGGAAGGCGATCGTTTGCCGCTGACGCTGCGCGGTCCCAAGGTGGCGGCACCAATCACCTACCGCGTGCCAATGGCGTCGGCGCAGGTCAAATCGGCCGTCCTTCTCGCTGGGCTCAATACGCCGGGAATAACAACAGTGATCGAGCCGGTGATGACGCGCGATCACACCGAAAAGATGTTGCAGGGTTTCGGCGCCAATCTTTCCGTCGATACCGACCAGGACGGCGTCCGCCACATCCGTATCGAGGGCCAGGGCAGACTTACCGGCCAGGTCATTGACGTTCCGGGCGATCCCTCCTCGACCGCCTTTCCGCTGGTGGCAGCGCTGCTTGTTCCGGGCTCCGACATCACGATCCGCAACGTGCTGATGAACCCGACGCGCACCGGCCTGATCCTGACGCTGCAGGAGATGGGGGCGAAGATCGAGATCCTGAACGCCCGCCTTGCCGGCGGTGAGGACGTCGCCGACCTGCGCGTCCGTTCGTCGGAACTCAAGGGCGTCAGCGTGCCGCCGGAGCGTGCACCTTCCATGATCGACGAGTACCCCGTCCTTGCAGTCGCCGCGAGCTTTGCCGAAGGCGAAACCTTGATGAATGGCCTTGATGAACTGCGCGTCAAGGAATCCGACCGTCTTTCAGCGGTCGCCAATGGCCTCAAAGCCAATGGCGTCGATTGCACTGAAGGCGCAGAAAGTCTCAGCGTGCGCGGCCGCCCGGACGGCAAGGGCATCGGCGGTGGGACCGTCGAGACCCACCTCGATCACCGCATCGCCATGAGCTTCCTCATTATGGGTCTTGCCGCCGAAAAGCCGGTTACGGTCGATGACGCGACCATGATCGCCACGAGCTTTCCGGAATTCATGGATATGATGACTGGGATGGGCGCGGAGATTTCTCAAGTTAGCGCCCCTGCCTAGATCGGCGTTGAATGCGCATGATTGCATCTGAACACTCCGCAAATATTTCAGTATGCCAAATCCCGGCGCGAAGGTGCATCCCACAATGAGTGCGCTTCTTTCGGCTTTCACCGTGTATTTCCTTTATGGGATGTCTAGCGTCCCGTGCCTTGTATGGGCGGGACGAAGCGCCTATGCCGGCACGATCGCCAGCAAGGAGCCGCGACCCTGGCCGGGTACCGCCAGAACAATACTGTGGGTTGCGCTTCCTTTGCTCTTGATCTTCCTTTATGCGTGGAATGTGTCTGACACTGCATCCGGTGCAGTGAATGCAGAGGCTGAAGGCGCCAGCGATTGGATGCCCTATCAGTTTCTGCTCTTGCCATCGGCGATCGGTTCGATCGCCGGCTACGGCATCGGCTTTATCATGGGCAAGAGAAGGGTCGCTTGATGTTTTTCCTGCTGACGTCATTTGCCATCGTCGCCATTCCATATGCGGTCGAACGGGTGGGCCTCAGGGTCCGCTTCGGTCTCTTTGCGCTGCTTTTCTGGCTCTTCGTCTTTCAATTTATCCTCATTTTCACCATCGACGCGCTGCTGCAGAATTTAGCCGCGTCGCTGCCCGGCTGGCTCGAATCGACGCTCTCCACGATCGGGGGCTTTGCCTTCGTGACGATCGGTATCACGCCAATCACCACGCTGGTGCTTGCCGCCGCCTATGTGCTTTTTGCCGTCTGGCAATGGGCGTTCGACAAGGATGAAAAGGACCGTCCGGCGCCGCAAACGCATTTCACCATTGCGATCGACGGCCCCGCTGCCTCGGGCAAGGGCACTCTTGCCCGCCGTATCGCCGATGCCTATGGCTATCATCACCTCGATACAGGCCTTACCTATCGCGCAGTCGCTAAGTCCCTCATGGACCAGGGCATGCCACTCGACGATGAGTTCCTTGCCGAGAAAGCAGCCCGCGGCATCGATCTCTCCAAGCTTGATCGCGATGTCCTCGCTGCCCACGACATTGGCGAAGGCGCGTCGCGTGTTGCGATCATGCCGGCGGTGCGCCGTACGCTCGTTGCCGCGCAGCAGAATTTCGCCGCCCGCGCGCCCGGCGCGGTGCTCGATGGCCGGGATATTGGCACGGTGGTTTGTCCGGATGCACCGGTAAAGCTCTACATCACCGCTTCCCCCGAGGCCCGCGCCAAGCGCCGTTTCGACGAGATCAGGTCGAACGGCGGTTCCGCCCGGTATGAGGAGATTCTCGCTGATCTCACCCGTCGCGATGCTCGCGACATGGGCCGGACCGACTCACCGTTGACGCCCGCTGCCGACGCGCACTTGCTTGATACGACAGAAATGGATATAGAGACCGCGTTTCTCAGTGCCAAAACCCTGATTGATCAGGCCTTGGCGCGAAACACGCATTCTAAACGATAACATTTGCCGCCATCCCATGCACCGGATTGCCCTTCAAAGGGCGGGTTGGCATGCAAATGATCCGCAACACGAACCACCGGTGCTGTGTCCGATGTATATTCCGGACACTCCAGGAGTATGTATGTCTCAAGCCAATCCAACGCGCGAAGATTTTGAAGCTCTTCTCGCCGAGTCCTTTGCCACCAACGACCTTGCTGAAGGTTATGTCGTAAAGGGCCGCATCGTCGCCATCGAAAAGGACATGGCGATCATCGACGCCGGTCTCAAGGTTGAAGGCCGCGTTCCTTTGAAGGAATTCGGTGCCAAGGCCAAGGACGGCTCGCTCAAGCCGGGCGACCTCGTCGAAGTCTATGTCGAGCGTATCGAAAACGCACTTGGCGAAGCCGTTCTGTCGCGCGAAAAAGCTCGTCGCGAAGAGAGCTGGGTCCGCCTTGAAGAGAAGTTCAACCGTGGCGAACGCGTCGACGGCGTGATCTTCAATCAGGTCAAGGGCGGCTTCACAGTCGATCTCGACGGCGCCGTTGCCTTCCTGCCGCGTTCGCAGGTCGACATTCGCCCGATCCGCGACGTCACCCCGCTGATGCACAACCCACAGCCGTTCGAAATCCTCAAGATGGACAAGCGCCGCGGCAACATCGTTGTTTCGCGCCGAACCGTCCTCGAAGAGAGCCGTGCCGAGCAGCGCTCCGAAATCGTCCAGAACCTCGAAGAGGGCCAGGTCGTTGAAGGCGTCGTCAAGAACATCACCGACTATGGTGCATTCGTTGACCTCGGCGGCATCGACGGTCTTCTCCATGTGACCGACATGGCATGGCGCCGTGTCAATCATCCGTCGGAAATCCTGTCGATCGGCCAGACCGTCAAGGTCCAGATCATCCGCATCAACCAGGAAACCCATCGTATTTCGCTCGGCATGAAGCAGCTCGAAAGCGATCCGTGGGATGGCATCGGTGCGAAGTATCCGATCGGCAAGAAGATCACCGGTACCGTCACCAACATCACCGACTACGGTGCATTCGTTGAGATCGAGCCCGGCATCGAAGGCCTGATCCACGTTTCGGAAATGTCCTGGACAAAGAAGAACGTGCATCCCGGCAAGCTGCTCTCGACCACTCAGGAAGTCGAAGTCGTTGTTCTCGAAGTCGATCCGGTCAAGCGCCGTATCTCCCTTGGCCTCAAGCAGACGCTCGACAATCCATGGACGACGTTCGCAGAGAAGTTCCCGGTCGGCACGATCGTTGAAGGCGAAGTCAAGAACAAGACCGAGTTCGGCCTGTTCATTGGCCTCGACGGCGACGTGGACGGCATGGTTCACCTCTCCGATCTCGACTGGAACCGCCCAGGCGAGCAGGTCATCGAAGAGTACAACAAGGGTGATGTCGTCAAGGCGCAGGTTCTCGATGTTGACGTCGAGAAGGAGCGTATTTCGCTCGGCATCAAGCAGCTTACCGGCGACAAGGTCGGCGAAGCTGCTTCCTCCGGCGAATTGCGCAAGAACGCCGTCGTAACTGTTGAAGTCACTGCAATCACCGATGGTGGCCTCGAAGTGCGTCTCGTCGACCACGACGTCGACACCTTCATCCGTCGCGCTGACCTCTCGCGTGATCGCGACGAACAGCGTCCGGAACGCTTCACGGTCGGTCAGAAGGTTGACGCCCGCGTCATCGCTTTCGACAAGAAGACCCGGAAGCTGCAGGTTTCGATCAAGGCGCTCGAAATCGCCGAAGAGAAGGAAGCTGTCGCACAGTACGGTTCGACCGACTCCGGCGCTTCGCTCGGCGACATTCTCGGTGCTGCCCTGAAGAAGCAGGAAAAGAACTAAGCGTCTTTTCGCGCCGAAAAAAACGAACCCGCCGGTGCGAGCCGGCGGGTTTTTCTGTGCCCAAGGCGTCACCGTCAGATTGTATCGAACTGCACGAGAATGAAGGCGATCTGGCAGACGAGCGCCAGGCAGACAAGGACAAGTTGTGCCCTTGGACGGCGCAGGTAGATGCCGAGGGCGGCGATTCCGATCAGAAACAAATTGCGGAATGGATATTCCGGCCCGAGCGAGCCGAAATGGGCCATTCCCTTCATCGCCGTATCGATGAAATCGACGATGAAAATCACAATCAATATGCCGAAATACCACGACCTCCGCGACATGAAGTAATCCTCGTAGCCGGAATAACCCTCCATACTGTCTGGAAACAGCAGGGCACAGGCAAGGAAGTGAATGCTGGCAAAGAAGATGACGAAGAGGTAGGCCTCGAACGTCCATTGGACGAGTTCGTGGAGGTAGAATTCGAACCACCAGAAATGCACCACGGTAAGAAACGTGAACAGAACCCAAGCAAGATGCACGGCAAAGATGTTCTTGCGCTGCGGATGCTGGATGATTCGCGCAACGCCGGTCAGCAGCCGTGAAACGCTCAAGCCCAGAATGATGCCAATGATCACGCGCACGTGGGTGAAGACTTCGGGATCAGGTATGCCGCCTTCCAAAGCATTTCCTCCGTCACAGCCCGAAATTCGCATGCCTATGCTAATCGACTGTTAGATCGATGCAATTGCCCGTGCGCGAAACAAGGGGAAACCGCCACTCCAGATGTACCTTTCCAGGACCAAATCCAGTTCTTCCCAGCATCCCGACATCAAATTCTTCTAATCCAAAAGGATTATGCCGAGGCCCTTCGCATGGATTAGTTTCGTGGTAATGTTGCCCGGAATTGATCCGGACTAATTAAGATCTTGACGCGTGTCAGTCTGTTGCAAGTTTCGAAAAAAGTTGAACGCACGCGCATCAATCAGGTGATGTATTGCGCCGTCTTACTTTTGAGCAAAAAATCATCGCCACGATCTGCGGCAATTTCCGTACGCCTGGCTTCTTATGAAGTGCAGGCTGACAGCAAGCAGGGAATCCGGGCGGTGAAGAAACCAATCAAGACCATGGAAGATTTCTCCGAATTCGTTGGGCTGTCGCGCCCGACGGTATCGAAATACTTCAACGATCCCAATTCGGTTCGCAGATCGACACGCGCCATCATCGAGGCTGCCGTAAAGCAGTCAGGGTTTCGGCCCAACATCTTTGCGGTCAACCTCAATCGAAAACGCACCAATATTCTCGGCATTATCGTGCCCAACTCGACCGATACGTTCTACATGGCCCTCACCCGCCGCATCGAAGGGATTGCCGAACAGGCCGGCTATCTTGCATTCGTCCTGAGTTCCGATGGCAATCCCGCACTCGAAGAACGCGCCATTGAAACCTTCAAGTCGATGAATGTGGCTGGTGTCATCATCGGCCCCCTCGGCGTGCAATCGCACCAGGAGAAGCTGCGCAAGCTCGGAGACTCGATCCCACTTGTCTATGTCGATTCACCCCTTGACGCGACATCAGCTTTCGTTGGCACCAATAATCGCCAGAGCTTCAAGCTCATCGTCGATTACCTGACGCGGTCCGGCGAGGCGCCTTGCTATTTCGGCATGGCTCTCGTCAACAACAATGCGCTCGAACGGCGCGACGCCTATACGGAAGCGATGGCGGACCTCAATTTCGAACCTCGCGCTATACCGATTGAAGAACATGCCAACTGGGACTTCGAAAAATATGCTTTCGACCGGACAAAGCGCATCCTGAAGGAAGGTGGGTTTCCGACCAATACGGTGCTTTGTGCCAACGACCGCATCGCATTCGGCGTCGTGGCGGCCGCCTACCAGGCGGGCGTGAAGGTTGGACGCGGACCTGATTGCCAATTGCGCGTCGCCGGCCACGACGACCAACCACTGTCGCGATATATGTGTCCGCCGCTGACGACGGTGGCGCAGAATTACAACGAGATCGGCCGGCTTGCCATCGAACTCCTCTTTAACAAACTCGGTGACGACCAGGATCCGAAGACAGAATTGCCCGCAGAGTCCCGCATTCTGCTGAATGCGGAAATCAAGCTGCGCATGTCCGCATGAACCCGCGTCAGCGCGGCAACGCGCCGCGAAGAATGCGCCTCAGCGGCCCTTTGCCTTGACCCCAAAAGGCAGTAAACAGCATGGAAATACGCGGCCGCGGTCTCATTCCATAGGAGAGCTCGATGACAATCACCAAGCCAAAACTCGTCACCGTTTTCGGAGGCTCCGGCTTCATTGGTCGTCATGTTGTCCGCGCGCTGACGAAACGCGGTTACCGGGTTCGCGTGGCGGTTCGTCATCCGGAACTCGCCTTTCATCTGCAGCCGCTCGGCGGCGTCGGCCAAATCCAGGCTGTCCAGGCGAATCTGCGCTATCGCTGGTCAGTGGATCGCGCGATCGCCGGATCCGACTATGTGATCAACCTCGTCGGTCTGCTGTTCGAGGGCGGCAATCAGAAGTTCAGCACCGTGCACGATTTTGGCGCGCGCGCTGTCGCGGAAGCTGCGCGTGCGGCTGGCGTGCCGCTCACGCACATGTCTGCGCTAGGGGCTGATCCGAAATCGCCTTCGGCCTATGCCAGCAGCAAGGGCCGTGCAGAGGCTGCCGTACGCAACATTTTACCCGAGTCCGTTATTATCCGCCCGTCGATCGTTTTCGGCCCCGAGGACAATTTCTTCAATAAGTTTGCCAACATGGCGCGCCTTTCGCCTGTCCTGCCGCTGATCGGGGGCGGCCATACGAAGTTCCAGCCTGTCTATGTCGGTGACGTCGCAGAAGTCATTGCACGATCGGTCGACGGCACCTTGAAACCTGGTCAGACCTACGAGCTGGGCGGAAACGAGGTTTTGACCTTCAAACAGTGTCTCGACATCGTGCTGCGCGTCATCGGCCGCAAGCGCTGGTTCGTGTCGCTGCCTTTCTGGGTTGCCCGGCTCCAGGGGCGGATCCTCGGCATGCTGCCCAATCCGATGCTGACGAGAGACCAGGTCCTTCTCCTGCAGAACGACAATGTCGTGTCGCATGCCGCCAAGACCGAGGGACGCACCCTCGAAGGCCTCGGCATCCAGCCGGAAACAACCGAGATTATCCTGCCGTCTTATCTCTGGCGCTTCCGCGTTCATGGACAGTATTCGACCCAGAAGCCTGCTTAGAGTCTGTCATACTTAATGGGATCGTCTCCCGGAATTCGGGAGACGATCTAGCCATGACGTTAACGGCCGTTCACGCTCAGCGCATGATGATAAGTGCAATGAGACCCAGCGTTCCCACGACCAGCCGCCACCAGGCAAACAGCCCAAAACCATGGCGTGAGACATAGTCAAGCAGATAGCGTACGACGAAGACACCCGAGACAAAGGCGGCGATGAAGCCGATGACGATCAGCGACGCGTCGTCAAAGGTCAAGATGTGGCGGTTCTTGAAGAGATCATAGGCGAAGGCTCCCGCCATCGTCGGCATCGCAAGGAAAAACGAAAATTCTGCCGCCGACCGCTTATCCGTTCCGAGCAGCAGAGCGCCTACGATGGTTGCTCCTGACCGCGACGTGCCAGGAATCATGGCGAAGCACTGGATCAGGCCGATCTTCAGGCACAGCGACAATGGATAATCCATAACATTCGTATAGCGCGGCTTCAGTTCGAGCCGGTCGACCCAGAGCAGGATCAGGCCGCCGATGATCAACATCACGCAGATCAACATGGGTGATTCGAACAGCACGGTCTTGATGACATCGTGTGCCAAAACTCCGATGACGACCGCGGGCAGGAAAGCGATGAGCACACCGGCGACGAACCGACGCGTCCTTGGATCGGTGGGCAGATCGCGCGCGATCTTGACGAGCCGGCCGAAATAGACCGTCAGGATCGCTAGAATGGCGCCCAATTGGATCAGGACTTCGAATGTCTTGCCGTTTGATTCAAATCCGAGGAAATGCCCGGCGAGCAACAAATGGCCGGTGGACGAGACCGGTATAAACTCTGTTAACCCTTCCAGCAAACCAAGGAAAAGGGCTTCGACAATCGTCTGTGATTCCATGATATCGCTTTCATGACGGGCCGGACCGAGGATGGTAACCGGCTATTGGTGAAATCGTGTTTACTTGTCTCGTGAAGCGCTTGCGCCTATAGCTTGGGCGCAGACTCAAAGCGGTGCCGAGAAATACGACGGCGCCGAATAAAATGCCAGTTTTGAAAGATCCACATACAAAGATGCTGACGCTCTTCCATCATCCCATGTCCACCGGCTCGCGTTATGCGCGTCTTATCCTCAATGAATACGACATAGAGGCGGAACTGATCGAGGAGAACAGTTGGGCGAGGCGCAAGGAGTTCCTGGCGCTCAACCCGGCAGGAACGCTTCCGGTTCTCCTCGCGGAAGGTGACGTGCCAATCTCGGGAGCATCCGTCATCGCCGAATATATCGACGAGACGCGGGGTGCCTTGAAGCGCAGCCGCCGGCTTTTCCCGGAGGATTCGCTGAGCCGCGCCGAGGTTCGGCGCCTGATCGATTGGTTCCTGTCGAAACTTGAGAACGAAGTAACGCGCCACATGGCGCGCGAGCGCATCTTCAAGCTGCACATGACGCCCGAGCAGGGCGGCGGCGCGCCCGATTCCACGGCCATCCGCGCCGCCCGTTCCAATATCACGCAGCATATGAAATATATCGACTGGCTGTCCGCAACCCGCAACTGGCTGGCCGGCCCAACGCCAAGCTACGCCGACATGGCGGCGGCGTCATCGATTTCAATCCTCGATTATCTGGGCGAGATCAAATGGGCCGAGTACAAGGCCGCGCGTGACTGGTATACGCGCATGAAATCGCGCCCGTCGTTCCGACCGCTGCTTTCTGACCGCGTTCGCGGCCTGCCGCCCTCATCGCATTACGGTGATCTGGATTTCTGAGGCGAACGGCTGCAAGCTTCTTGCGAAGAGCTTCGTATCGTCCACAGGACTTTGCTAGATGCGTGCCGATCAATCGCAGAAATTGAAGCAGTTCATTCTCGATGAAGCGCGGGTGCACGGCTTTGATCTTGTCGCCGTGACACGGCCGGATGCTATTCCGCAGGCCGAAGAACGGTTGCGCCAGTATCTTGCGCTTGGCCGCCACGCGACGATGGAATGGATGGAGGAAACGGCCCTGCGACGCGCAAGGCCGGATGCGTTATGGCCATTGGTGCGCTCTGTCATCGTGCTTGCGATGAACTACGGGCCCGACAGTGATCCCCTTGCCCAGCTTGCGAAACGGGACAGAGCGGCGATCTCGGCCTATGCGCAGAACCGCGATTACCACGACGTCATCAAGGGCAAGCTCAAGGGCATTGCCGGCCGCTTCGTTTCCCGCGCGGCGGGCGAAGACGTAAAGGTCTTTGTCGATACCGCGCCTGTGATGGAGAAGCCTCTCGCCGAAGCTGCCGGCCTCGGCTGGCAAGGCAAGCATACCAACCTCGTCAGTCGTACCCACGGATCCTGGCTGTTTCTCGGGACGATCTTCACCACGGCAGAGTTGCCCGCGGATGAACCCGAGCCCGACCATTGCGGTTCGTGCCGGGCCTGCCTTGACATCTGCCCGACGCAGGCATTCCCGGCCCCTTATCAACTCGATGCACGACGCTGCATCTCTTACCTCACGATCGAGCATAAGGGACCGATCGCGCTCGAATTCCGCAAGGCGATGGGTAATCGCATCTATGGCTGCGATGATTGCCTCGCCGTGTGTCCCTGGAACAAGTTCGCGGCAAATGCTCGCGAAGCAAAGTTGAAGGCGCGCGACGATTTGCGGTCGCCGCGCCTCGCCGCGCTTCTTGGTCTCGATGACGTGGCATTTCGCGACTTCTTTTCCGGCTCGCCGATCAAGCGCATCGGCCGCGATCGCTTTATTCGCAACGTGTTGATCGCCTGCGGCAATTCAGGTGAACCCGCGCTGGTCGAGTTGGTGGAGGCGCGTCTCAGCGATACTTCGCCATTGGTGCGCGGCGCCGCGGTGTGGGCGCTTGGCGAGCTTGTGGAGCCAAGCCGTTTTTCTGCCCTGAGAATTCGCCATGCAGCAAGAGAGGAGGATACGGACGTCTTGACCGAATGGCGGAATGCTGTGAAAAATCAATAATGCAGATTTTTCTCTTCGGGGCCGGATACTCGGCACGCGCATTCGCCAAGGTCATGGCCGGTCAAGCGGACTTTATCGGCGGGACGACGCGCGACACGGCAAAACTTGCGGCACTGAAGCAGGACGGCATAACACCCTACCTTTTCCACGGCACACATGCCTCGCAGGAGATCATCGATGCGCTCGCAAGCGTGACGCATCTCGTCGTTTCGACATCACCTGGTCAAAGCGGCGATCCCGTGTTGGCTCAGTTCGCTCCCACGATCATGCGCTCGATGTCCAAGCTGCAATGGATCGGCTATCTGTCGACGGTCGGCGTCTACGGCAATCATGGCGGGGCCTGGGTCGACGAAACGACGCCCTGCCACCCCGTCTCGGCCCGTTCCGCCGAGCGCGTCGAAGCGGAAAAGGGCTGGCAGGAACTTGCCAACCGTCGCGAAGTGCCGCTCGCGATTCTGCGCCTTGCTGGTATCTATGGACCGGGCCGCAACGCTTTCGTCAATCTCACGAACGGCACCGCGCGCCGCCTCAACAAGACGGGACAGGTTTTCAATCGCATCCATGTCGATGATATTGCCGGAGCTCTCCGCTTTCTCGCCACCCGCAACGAACCCGGCATCTTCAACATCACGGACGACGAACCGGCACCGCCTCAGGATGTAGTCGCCTACGCGGCCGAGTTAATGGGCGTCGAGCCGCCGGAGGAATCCGACTTCGAAAATGCGCCGCTCACACCGATGGCGCGTTCCTTCTACGGTGAGAACAAGCGCGTATCCAATGCCAGGATCAAGGGGCTTGGCTATACGTTCCGCTACCCCGACTATGGAACCGCCTTTTCGGCTATGTGGCGCGGCCACACCTGGCGTTAGCAGGGGGTAAGTCTAAAACGTCGTGATCACATTGATGCCGGTTCCCTCGAACCGGTCCATGGCCATGAGCGCGGCCGGAGCGTCATCAAGCGTAATCTCCTTGCCTATTAACTTCTGTGGTTGCAGCTTTCCCGCATCGAGCATGTCCATCAGCGCCTTGTAGCGGAACGCCTGCATGCCGTGGCTGCCATATATCTCGAGTTCGTGGGCAATAACCTTGTCCATGGGTATCGGCGCGTGGGCATGCTCACCGAGCATCAGGCCGACCTGTACGTGACGGCCACGGCGACGCAGATTGGCGACGGAGTTGAAGCAGGTCGAAGGATGGCCGAGCGCATCGATCGATACATGTGCGCCGCCCTTACTGATTTCGCGGACCGCGCCGATGACATCTTTCGTCTCGGCCCCATTGACGATTGCCACCGCACCCAGCGCTTTCGCGAGGGCGAGTTTCTCGTCGGCAAGGTCGACCGCCACGACATTGGCGCCCATGGCGGTCGCGATCATGATCGCCGAAAGTCCAACCCCACCGCAGCCGTGCACGGCGATCCACTCGCCCGGCTTGACTTTCGCCTGATCGACAATGGCGCGGAACGAAGTTACGAACCGGCAGCCGAGGCTTGCCGCCGTGGCGAAATCGAGAGAGTCCGGCAAGGCGACAAGATTGGTATCTGCGTAATCGACGGCCACATATTCGGCAAAGGAACCCCAGGCGGTAAATCCCGGCTGGAACTGGTTCTCGCAGACCTGATGGTTGCCGGAATTGCACTCGAAGCAATGACCGCAGCCGCCGACAAAAGGTACGGTCACCCGCTGGCCGACTTGCCATTGCGTGACGTGCTTGCCTATCGCCGCAATCGTTCCTGCAAGTTCGTGACCCGGAACGTGTGGCAGGACGATATCCGCGTCATGTCCCATCCAGCCATGCCAATCGCTGCGGCACAGGCCAGTCGCTTCGACCTTAATAACGACACCTGTGTCCGCGGGCGTCGGATCTGCAACGTTCTTTACGCGTGGCGCCGCGCCGAATTTCTCGAAGACGACAGCTCGCATGGTGGTAACTCCCTTCGAATCAGAGGCAGGATTTCGATCGCATATTGCGACTTGGCGGCGAATCTGGCCATCATAAAGCCCCGATCCTCAGTGCAAATTTGCGGGATCACGTGTGGGATAGCCATCATGACACCGAAAGCCCTGTTGCGCTCGATATTCGGCGCGCTCGTTTCGCTCAACATGACGGCCGGCGCCATCGCAGAAGACGGTCCGGCCAAGCAATTGTTTGGAGCACAGACCCTGCCCGCGCTCGGCGCACCTCAATCCGACGGATTTTATGCCAAGGGATGCCTTGCCGGCGGTGTCGCTTTGCCGGTGGACGGACCCGCATGGCAGGTGATGCGTCTATCGCGCAATCGGCGCTGGGGCCATCCGCGCATGATCGGCCTACTGGAGCGACTGGCGCGCGATGCCACTGCGAAGGATGGCTGGCCGGGCCTGCTCGTTGGTGATGTCTCGCAGCCGCGCGGCGGGCCGATGCTCACGGGCCACGCCTCGCACCAGGTCGGTCTCGACGCCGATATCTGGCTGACGCCGATGCCGAAGCGACGGTTCACCGACCAGGAGCGTGAAACCGTGGAAGCCACATCAATGCTCAAGGGCGATACACTCTATGTGGACCCGGACAAATGGACGGCATCCCGTACAGCGCTATTGAAGCGCGCCGCGAGCTACCCGGAAGTGGAACGCATCTTCGTTCATCCCGGCATCAAGAAAAAGCTCTGCGACAGCGTGCAGGGCGATCGCAGCTGGATGGCGAAGATACGTCCTTATTGGGGTCACTATTACCACTTCCACGTGCGCATCAAATGCCAGCCCGGTTCGCCCAACTGCAAGCCACAGGAACCGATTGGCAGTGATGATGGTTGCGGCAAGTCGCTCGCATGGTGGTTCACCGACGAACCATGGAAGAAGAAGCCCGAACCCGCCAAGCCGGTCAAACCTCGTGTCATGATGCTCTCGGACCTGCCCAAGGTGTGCGCGCAGGTTCTCAACGCTCCAGGGCCGAACTCGGCCGCGGAGGTCACCTACGGGTCGGGCGGAACCGTCGCCGCGCCCGCGAGGGTCACCGCGCCGGCTGCCGCTTTTGCTCCGGACGATGACCCGCTGCCCGACGACGCACCCATTCCCGGGCAGAAGCCCTGAAGCCGCTCCACGCGGCTTCTTCCTTTCGCTGGACTTTTTTTGGCGCGGCCTTTTCATGCTGTCATGAATTGAGTATAGGGTTTCAATCGATTTAGGGTCGGACCCAAGACAGAGATTTAATGACACAGCCTTTTCGCCTCGCGCTGATCGCCCACGACCAAAAAAAGGCCGACATGGTGGCGTTCGCCCGTACATACGAAAAGTTGATGGCGCCGTGCGATATTGTTGCCCCGGGTACGACCGGCGGGCTGATCCAGGAGGCCTGCCCTTCGCTCAATATCCGGCGCGTCAAAAGCGGACCGCTTGGCGGCGACCAGCAGATCGGCGCGCTCATTGCCGAAGGCAAAATCGACGGCCTCATCTTCTTCGTCGATCCCATGTCACCGATGCCGCACGACGTCGACGTCAAGGCCTTGATGCGCCTCGGCAGCGTCTACGACATACCGATGGCGTTAAACCGGGCGACGGCCGAGGTTCTGGTACAAAAACGAGGATTGCTGCGTGACGATGCGGCAGGGAACACGATTAGTGCGCCGTCCACCGTTTGAGTGCAACGCGCGTGCAGCAATATTGTTAAAGGCGTATGATCCAAGAT
>NZ_JBBNAM010000018.1:0-14341 GCF_037994425.1 Phyllobacterium sp. | reverse complement strand
AGCGCTCGATGGCGGGCTTCAGCCCCCGCTCGACATCGTCCTTCGTCGTTCCTTCCGCCGCGGTAAAGGCGATGCGCATGAAGAAGCGGTTGGTCTGCCGGTCCCAGAACTGGTTGCTCTCGGCAATATTGGCGCCGGTGCTTGCCAGCTCCGTCGTCACCGAGGCGACGACGCCGGGCCGGTCTTCGCAGGAAAGCGTAAGCACAAAGCGTTTCGTATGTTCGGCCGGCCGTGGCGTTGCCAGATGGTTCAGGGGCTGATGATCCATGAGTTAGGCTCCAGGAAGTTCGCGTAGAAATCGGTCCAGTTCGTCACGTGGAATTCCGACGACATGTTCGGGCCCCAGATAGTTTTTGGCGTGCACATCTGCGACAAACTCGGAAAAGGCTGCGACCCTTTCCTGCTGCAGGCGGTCAAATTCTGCCGTGAAGTTGCGATAGACCTTTGCGTGGCGCGGGTAGTGGCCGCGATTTGCGCCAAGCACGTCTGTTGCAAAGAGATATTGCGCATCGCAGCCCGCACCGGCACCCATCGAGATCATGAAGAGCGAAGTGCGCTCGCAAATCGCTGTGGCGACTTCAACAGGGACGACCTCGATCTCTGCGGCGAAGGCGCCCGCTCCTTCGAGCGCCTTGGTCTGACGCCAGATTTCGAGCGCGCTGAGCGCTGTCTTGCCGACCGCCTTGAACCCGCCTGTCCAGGTCGCCTTCGACGGAACGAGGCCTACATGCCCGCACACTGGAATCCCTTCATCGCGTAGCCGGCGCACGGTGGCAAGGCTCGCGGCGCAATAGACCGCATCGCCGCCGGCTCGCAACGCCTTGAACGCACCGCGCAGATAGTCTTCTGCGGTAACGAAATCACCATATTCGAGGCCCGGCACAGTGAAGGTGGATGGAGCTGCGTCACGAAATTCCGGGGTGAGAAGGGTAGGTGGCACGGAGAGCATGTCGACACGGGCGCGCTCCGCCGCCTCGGCTTCTTCCAGCGTTTCGACGCGCAGCATGGTGAGTTGGCGGCGGCCCTTGAGTGCAAGGATGTCCGCCACGGTGGGGCGCAGGTTTGGCATTATAGGATCCCGTCTAAGCTGCGAGCAGCGATTTGAGTTTGACGTCGCTGGCCTCAAGCTGCGCCGAAGCCGGCCGCGCGCCGCGGGCGATCAGCATCTCTGCGAGCCGGATATCCTTGGCGACAGCATTGCCGGGCCCGATGCCACTCGCCGCAACAAGCCGACCGTCCGCGGCAAGATGAAAGAGGATGAAGGCGCCTTCGCCGAGATCGCGGCGGATCGTCTGGGTCGCCTCGTCGGCAAGTCCGGCAACCTGCAGTCCGAGTTCATACTGGTCCGACCAGAACCACGGCACGGATTCGTGCGGCTCGTGACCACCGAGCATATTGCGTGCGGCGAGAGCGCCTTGCTCCTGCGCATTACGCCAGGCTTCAAGGCGCACGCGCCGTCCGCCGCAGATAGCAAGCGGAAAAGCGCAACAGTCACCAGCCGCATAAATGTCAGGGTCGCTGGTCTGCAGCCAATCGTTGACGACGATACCATTGGCCGTTTCAAGCCCGGCCTTCTCCGCGAGACCGGTGACCGGCACGGCGCCAATACCGATGACCGCGAGATCGGCCACGATCTCCTCGCCGTCGGCAAGGGTAATGATCACACTATCGTCCTTGTCGTTGATCGATGCGATCCCCGTTCCGCAACGGAGCATGACGCCTTCATCGCGGTGGCGGGCTGCGATGACCCCAGCAATCTCCTCGGGTACACCCCGCATCAGGATACGAGGCTGCGCCTCGATAACAGTCACCGATGCGCCGCGCTTTCGCGCGCTCGCAGCAAGTTCGAGCCCGATGAAGCCACCGCCGACGATGGCAATTCGCGCCGCCGGGCCGAAACCTGCCCGGATACGAAGTGCATCGTCATAGCTGCGCAGTGTGACGCAATGTTTGCTTCCTGCGGCCAGCGGAAGTGCGCGTGGCATTGCGCCCGTGGCGATCAGCAGGCGGTCGTAAGGAAGGCTGCGGCCATCATGAAGGGTGACTGCCTTCACCGCCCGGTCGATCGCCGCGACGGTCGAACTGCCGATGAAGTCGATCCGCTTCTCGGTAAACTGTTCAATGCCGGCGATCGTCCGCGGCAACAGATGATCGTCCGAGACCATGGCGTCTTTCGACAACGGTGGACGCTCATAGGGAAGGTGGGGTTCGGTACCGATCATCGTAACCGGCCCTTCATAGCCGTTCTCGCGTAGTGCAAACGCCGCCCGTGTGCCGCACTCCCCAGCTCCGATGATGACCATTCCGTGCTCCATGATAATCACCCGAGCTGTACGAGGACTTTGCCGGCCTCGACCCTGACCGGATATGTCTTGAGATTGACGCAGACCGGCGCCCCCTTGGCTTGCCCCCGTCTTGTAGTTGAAACGGCCATTGTGCTTCGGGCATTCGATGATCTCATCCATCACCAGGCCGTCGGCGAGATGGACGTGCTCGTGCGTGCATAGACCATCGGTCGCGAAGAATTCGTCTTCGGGACTGCGATAGATCGCGAACGTACGTCCGTCGTGATCAAAACGCATGACATCCTCCTCGTCGATGTCTTCGGAGGCACACGCTTCCACCCAGTTGCTCATACTTGTTCCTCCCGAATGCTGCTTTTGTATTGACGGCTATTCCGCGGCTGCTGCCAGCGGTTCGCTGTGAAACTCCTCGCGATAGGGCTTTGCCGTGATCGGCAGTTCGCGCTTGAGGAAATAATCCTCGTTGCGCAACTGGCGGATGAAAGCCGGTATCATTTCGCGGTATCCATCGAAAATGGATGGATTCGGCGCCGGCAGGTCGTGCTTGATCATGGCATGGAGTTGCGGCAGCGCGTGGTATGGTACCATCGGGAACATATGGTGTTCGACGTGATAATTCATGTTCCAATAGATGAAGCGGCTGACTGGGTTCATGTAGACGGTGCGACTGTTCAGCCTGTGATCGGTGACATTGTCGGCAAGGCCGCCATGTTGCAGAAGTCCGGTCATCACGTGATGCCAGGCGCCGTAAAGGCGGGGCAGGCCGATAACCATCAGTGGCAGGATTGAACCCATGTAGATCGAGAGAGCGATGGCCGCGACATAGATCGCTGCCCAGATGCGCGCGATGAGGATTACCTTCGGCTGTTCCTGCTCGGGTATGAAGGTCTTCTCCTCGGCGCTGACAATGCCGACGGCGTTGCGGACAAGATCGGTCATCGCGTGCCAGACATCGAGGATGCCGAAAAAGTTAAGCACCAGCCGCACCAGATCCGGTGGGCGCATGACGGCAATCTCGGGATCGCGGCCGACAATTACCGTATCGGTATGGTGCCGCGTGTGGCTCCAGCGCCAGGTGATGGGATTCCGCATGATCATGAAACAGGCGATTTCATAGACCGCATCGTTCATCCAACGCGTCTTGAAAGCGGTTCCATGGCCGCATTCATGCCAGCGGCTGTCCGAAGCAGAACCGTAGAGAACGCCATAGGCCAGGAAGAACGGCACGCACAGCCAGCTGCCCCAGAAGTAGATGCCGAGCCCTGCGAAGAGGACCATGCTGCCAAGCCAAACGATCGTATCGCGAATGGCCGGGCCGTCGCTGCGCTTCATCAGATCTTTCATCTGCTTGCGCAGAATATCCGTGTGGTACCACTCGGCAGCGGCAAGCCCAGACTCAACGGCAAGGCGGGAATCGCGGCCGATGAGGCTGTAGTCCCTTTTCGTCGGCGCCACGACGGTGGCTATGTTCATTGCGTGACCTCCCAGATCCATGCAACGGAGTTCCGTGATGGCACGAATGCTATGTGCTAGCCTGGCAAGCCTCAATCAAGGATGACGAAATTCTATCATTTGGCATCATTGCATGGTAGGAATTACTGATAGATTCTCTCATGGAGATATGATGTGGCCAACAGGCCGACAATTGCTGATCTTGCGCGCGTATCCGGCGTCAGCGTGGCAACTGTCGACAGGGTACTCAACAACAGACTGCCAGTCCGCGAGGAAACGGCACGGCGCGTCTACGAGGCCGCCAACACGATCGGCTACCACGCCGCAGGCCTGATCCGCCAACGCATGCGCCAGGAACTCCCCGAATACCGGGTGGGTTTCCTGCTCAGCAAGCCCGGCCATCAGTTTTATCAGGAGTTTGCGCGGGAGATCGAGAATGCGGTTGGGCAAGCCTTGCATTTTCGCGGGGTGGCGCAGGTCGAATTCTGTGCCTCTCAGTCGCCCGACGATATCGTTGCCAAGTTGAAATCGCTTTCGGCCCGTTGCCGGTCCGTGGGCCTTGTTGCTCCGGATCATCCGGCGATGACGGTGGCCGTCGAGGACCTGAAGCAGAAGAATATCCCGGTATTCGCCTTGCTTTCCGACTTCGCGGCCGGGGTTCGCGAAGGCTACATCGGCGTCAACAATCGCAAGGTTGGACGCACGGCAGCGTGGATGATCGCCAAGGCAGCACGAAAGCGCGGAAAGGTCGTCATCTTCGTTGGAAGCCATCGCTACCATGGTCACGAACTGCGCGAAATTGGCTTCCGTGCCTTCTTCCGCGAACAGGCCCCGGAATTCACGGTACTCGATACAATGGTCAACCTGGAAACGCGGCAGATCACCCATGAGGCGATGCTCGACCTCTTGCGCCGTCATCCCGATCTTGCCGGCTGCTACGTGGCTGGCGGCGGCATGGAAGGCGCAATCGCCGCACTGCGCGAGACCGGTATAAACCCGCCACCCGTCATGATCGTCAACGAGATCACGCCGGAATCGCGTGCAGCGCTCGCCGATAATATCGTCACCATGGCGATTGCCACACCACTTGCGCGGCTCTGCCGGGATCTCGTCGAACTCATGGGGCATGCGATCGAACGCGGTGCCGCCAACGCCCCGGGGCAGACATTCCTGCCTTTCGAGATTTACTTGCCCGAAAACATTTGAGCGCGTGCACGCATCACTCGAATCTATCAGGAATGATATTTTCGCTCATCATGGCGATTGACGGAGACGCGATCAGGACAGATGTTCACGCCCGACAGCTGACGTCGAGGCGCGACGTTCAAGGCTATATGGGAGGTAATCATATGACCGACACAATTTCGCATCCAGTCTTTGCCCTCAATCACATGGTCGCGCCCGAGCTTCCGCCGCGCAAATTCTTCGAACTCGCAAAATCCCTCGGCCTGTTGGATGTCGAGATCCGCAATGATCTCGGCGGCAATGCCATTATGGATGGTACGGCAGCGAGCGATGTAAAGGCGCTGGCCGACGAGGTCGGCGTACGGATTGCGACAATCAACGCGTTGCAGCGCTTCAACGATTGGACGCCGGAGCGTGAAAAGGAGGCGATGGAGCTTGCAGACTATGCAAGGGATGTCGGAGCCAAAGCGCTTGTACTCGTCCCCGTCAATGACGGCACAGGGCAAAGGGATGGCGAGCGCCAGGCAAATCTCCGGGCTGCACTCAAGGGGCTGAAGCCCATCCTCGAAGAACGTGGCCTGATCGGCTATGTCGAGCCGCTCGGATTCGAGATTTGTTCCCTGCGCTCCAAGCGCGAGGCAGTGGAGGCCATCGAGGCGGTGGGCGGCCAGGGGCGGTTCAAGCTCGTGCATGACACCTTCCACCATCACCTTGCCGGTGAGCCGGAACTGTTCCCGGCGATGACCGGCCTTGTTCACATCTCCGGTGTCACCGATCCTGACGTGACGGTCAGCGCCATGCGCGACCCGCACCGCGTGCTGGTCGATGACAAGGACCGCCTCGGTAACGTCGAGCAGATGCGCTCGCTCATCGACCAAGGATATGACGGCGTCTTTTCGTTCGAGCCTTTCGCGGAGGAAGTACGGCAGCTCGAGAACCCGGCCGAGGCTGTGAAGGACAGCATGGACGGGATTAAGGCGGGGCTGGTTTAATATCAATGCCGGAAAAATGATTGGCCGCCCAAGTCAGCGGCCAATCAGGTTCGACTGTTGTTGTCCGCCAGCTTTCGGCGACGTCAACTTCGTTTGCTATTGGTAGGCTGCATCGGCAGCATTGATTCCAAGAATGCGAACTGAGTTCTATTTGAAGCGCCGCGCGCCGGCGGCGGGGTAATCTGCGAGATTTCCTAGGCGACCACCGGATTCGTAAACGATTTGATATCCGGCACCCCTGGATTGGTCTGACAACCAATGCTGCCAGCTTGGCGGCGTTGTCTGAACCCACGCGCCGTTATCATGATACGTCGGGACGCCAGAGGGGACAGCCGCCGTCAAACGTCAATTGCACAGCATTGCAAAGAAATTGCACACCGATAATCGTTAGGGGCCCTTGAATCCCGCTTGACGCTTGTCCTAGAAAATGGAATAAATATTTCAGAAACTGAACATAACGGTCTGTATATTCCGTTCTTGAAGGTTCAGGATCAGGTTTGCGCGAAACTTCGCGCACTCTCCTCGCCGGCATCTCGCATCCAGGGGTAGGTTGGCTGCGCGCATAAAGGTGTGGGGATAATCCGGATAAAGCGGTGTGGCCGGGCACCATTTGTGGAGGAGATGAAAATGAAAAAGTTACTGATGACTGTGGCTGTTTCAGCCCTGATGAGCAGTTCGGCCTTCGCCGCCAATATCGGCGTCTCGATGGCGCTTTTCGACGACAACTTCCTGACAGTTTTGCGCAATGGCATGCAGGACTATGCCAAGACGCTCGACGGTGTGACCTTGCAGGTCGAAGACGCGCAGAACGACGTCGCCAAGCAGCAGAGCCAGATCCAGAACTTCATCGCTTCCAAGGTGGATGCGATCATCGTCAACCCGGTGGATACGGACGCAACGGCGGCCATGTCGAAGATTGCGGCCGATGCTGGCATTCCGCTGGTTTACGTCAATCGCGAACCCGTCAACGTCAATGAATTGCCGGAGAAGCAGGCATTCGTAGCGTCGAACGAAGTTGAATCCGGAACGCTCGAAACCAAGGAAGTCTGCCGTCTTCTCAAGGGCAAGGGCGACGTTGTCGTCATGATGGGCGAGCTGTCAAACCAGGCGGCACGCCAGCGCACCAAGGACATTCACGATGTGATCGCCACAGATGAGTGCAAAGGGCTTAAAATCGTTGAAGAACAGACCGCTAACTGGTCCCGTACCCAGGGTGCGGATCTGATGACGAATTGGCTTTCCGCCGGTCTCAAATTCGATGCGGTCATTTCCAATAACGACGAAATGGCTATCGGCGCGATCCAGGCTCTCAAGGCCGCAGGACGCACGATGGATTCGGTTGTGATCGGCGGTGTCGATGCTACGCAGGACGCACTTGCCGCAATGGCTGCCGGCGACCTTGACGTAACGGTGTTCCAGAATGCCGCCGGCCAGGGCCAAGGCGCTGTTGACACGGCGCTGAAGCTCGCGAAGGGCGAGAAGGTCGAGGCCAAGGTATACGTCCCGTTCGAGCTGGTGACGCCCGAAAACCTGTCCAAGTACCAGAAGTCAAACTAGGCGCGTCTGGCGCATTTTGACGATCCGGGACGCATCGTTCCGATGCGTTCCGGTATATAATAGAGCCTCTCTGGGAGGAGATGATCATGGCAGTCAGTCCCTCGACCATGGCGGCGGTGCGCGCCAGTGGCGCCATACCGCAGGCCGAATACCTGCTCAACGCGGAAAATGTTCGCAAGGAATTTCCAGGCGTCCTTGCACTGGACAATGTCCAGTTCCGTCTGAAGCGGGGCACGGTGCATGCGCTGATGGGTGAGAACGGCGCCGGTAAATCCACTCTGATGAAAATTCTTGCTGGAATATATATTCCAGATCAGGGCGATGTCTATCTCAAGGGAGTTCCGATCCGCCTGAAGTCGCCGCTCGACGCCCTCGAGAACGGCATTGCCATGATCCACCAGGAACTCAACCTGATGCCATTCATGACTGTGGCGGAAAACATCTGGATCCGGCGCGAGCCCAAGAACCGTTTCGGCTTCGTCGATCACGGCAAGATGCACGACATGACGGCCGAGTTGTTCCAGCGGCTCAACATCAATCTCGATCCGGATAGCCAGGTACGCGATCTTTCCGTCGCCAACCGGCAAATGGTCGAGATCGCGAAAGCGGTGTCCTACGAATCCGACGTTCTGATCATGGATGAGCCCACCTCTGCGCTGACCGAGCGCGAGGTGGACCACCTCTTCGCAATCATCCGCGATCTTCGGGCGCAGGGTATCGGCATCGTCTATATAACCCACAAGATGAACGAGCTCTTCGAGATCGCGGACGAGTTCTCGGTGTTCCGCGATGGCCGCTTTATCGGAACCCATGCATCGACGGACGTCACGCGCGACGACATCATCAAGATGATGGTCGGGCGCGAGATAACGCAGATGTTTCCGAAGGAGACCGTGCCAATTGGGGACGTAGTGATTTCAGTGAAGGATCTTTCGCTGAAGAACGTTTTCCGCGACGTCTCTTTCGATGTGCGTGCGGGCGAAATCCTTGGCATTGCGGGCCTGGTCGGTTCGGGGCGCTCAAACGTCGCCGAGACGATCTTCGGCGTGACGCCGGCGACGACGGGAAGGATCGCAATCAACGGCAAGAACGTAAAAATCGACACCCCGAACCAGGCTATCGGCCATGGCATGGCCTTTATCACCGAAGACCGCAAGGAAACCGGCTGTCTTCTCATTCTTGACGTCCTTGAAAACATGCAGATTGCCGTGCTCCAGGACCGCTTCGTAAAATATGGCTTTGTCGCGGAGAGGCAGATTTCCAAGGCGTGCAAGACGATGAGCGATACGCTGCGCGTGAAGACGCCAAGCCTCGAAGAAAAGGTTGAGAACCTGTCGGGCGGCAACCAGCAGAAGGTGCTGATCGGTCGCTGGCTTCTGACCAACCCGAAAATTCTCATTCTCGACGAACCGACGCGCGGCATCGATGTCGGCGCCAAGGCCGAAATTCATCGCCTCGTCTCACAGCTCGCCAAACAAGGCGGGGCCGTGATCATGATCTCGTCGGAAATGCCGGAAGTGCTCGGCATGAGCGACCGCATCATGGTTATGCACGAAGGCCGTGTAACCGGATTTCTCGACCGAGAAGAAGCAACCCAGGTGAAGGTAATGGAGCTCGCTTCCAAGTGAGCTCCCCGGGGAGGAACGAACAATGACAAGCGAACCAGTAACCGCCAAGGCAACGACGCCCGCATTAGCGCCAAGGAGCCGCCGACGGCTGCCGCCGGAGGTCAATATCCTTCTCGTCCTCATCGGCATAGCGCTGATTTTCGAGATCCTTGGTTGGATCTTTGCCGGTCAAAGCTTCCTGATGAATGTACAGCGACTGCGCATCATCATTCTCCAGGTTTCGGTTATCGGCATTATCGCGGTCGGTGTAACCCAGGTTATCATTACCGGGGGTATCGATCTTTCGTCCGGCTCCGTCGTCGGCATGACGGCGATGATCGCCGCAAGTTTCGCCCAGTCCTCCACTTGGGCTCGGCCGGTCTATCCTGCCTTGACGGACCTGCCGTTTTTTATCCCGATCGGTGTCGGCCTTGGAATAGGGCTCCTCGCGGGCATCATAAATGGCTGGCTGATCTCCTATACCAAGATTCCGCCCTTCATAGCGACGCTCGGCATGATGGTGTCGGCACGCGGCGTTGCCAAATGGTACACGAAAGGCTCGCCGGTCTCCGGTTTGACCGACCAGTTCAACTTTATCGGCACGAGCATCTGGCCGGTTGTGGTCTTTCTCGTTGTCGCGCTCGTTTTCCACATCGCACTGCGCTACACGCGGTACGGCAAGTTTACCTATGCGATCGGCGCAAATGCGCAGGCGGCTCGGGTTTCGGGTATCAACATCGAGAGCCATCTGATCAAGGTTTATGCGATTGCTGGTCTTTTGGCCGGTCTCGCCGGGATCGTGACCGCAGCGCGTGCCCAGACCGCCCAGGCTGGCATGGGCGTTACCTACGAACTTGACGCGATCGCCGCTGCCGTTATCGGCGGCACTTCACTCACCGGTGGTATCGGCCGAATTACGGGTACGGTCATCGGCGCCATCATTCTGGGGGTGATGATTTCCGGCTTCACTTTCCTCCGGGTCGATGCCTATTACCAGGAGATCATCAAGGGCGTGATTATCGTTGCCGCCGTTATCGTCGACGTATATCGCCAGAAGAAGCGCAAGGTTTAGGAATGGACTGAATTTGCGGCGCCGTCATCCTCGGGCTTGACCCGAGGATGACGCACCAAAATACGCACTTCCTTTCTGATGGATCCACGGGTCAAGCCCGAGGATGACGGGAGGGGAAGCGGTGGCAAACAACGCCCGGGTTCATTCCGGGCTTCTTTCAAAGAGGTATTGAAATGACTGTACGCTTTGGCCTGCTTGGCGCAGGCCGCATTGGCAAGGTTCACGCGAAGGCCGTGACATCGAACCCGCAGGCAAAGCTTGTCGCCGTCGCGGATGCCTTCGAGCAGGCCGCGAAGGACCTTTCCGCGGCGCACGGCTGCGAAATCCGCACCATTGAAGATATCGAGAAGGCCACAGACATCGACGCGGTGGTCATCTGCACGCCGACCGACACACACGCGGACCTTATCGAGCGCTTTTCGCGCGCAGGCAAAGCCATCTTCTGTGAAAAGCCGATCGACCTCGATGTAGAGCGGGTCAGGCAGTGCCTGACCGTGGTGAGGGAAACCGGGGCAACGTTGATGGTCGGCTTTAATCGCCGTTTCGATCCGCACTTTGCGGCGGTGCGCAAGGCGATCGACGATGGTGCCATTGGCGATGTTGAAATGGTCACGATCACGTCCCGCGATCCCGGTGCGCCTCCCGCGGAATATATTACGCGCTCTGGCGGCATCTTCCGCGACATGACGATCCATGATTTCGATATGGCTCGTTTCCTGCTCGGCGAGGAGCCGGTTGCGGTCACGGCGCATGCGTCGGTGCTGGTGGACAAGAAGATCGGTGAACTTGGCGATTATGACAGCGTCAGTGTCATCCTCTCGACGGCATCGGGCAAGCAGTGCGTGATCTCCAATTCCCGCCGCGCAACTTATGGCTACGACCAGCGCATCGAGGTCCATGGCTCGAAAGGCATGGTCGCCGCGGAGAACCAGCGGCCGGTCTCGATCGAAGTGGCCAATGGCAGTGGCTATACCCGCCCGCCGCTGCATGATTTCTTCATGACCCGCTATACCGAAGCCTATGCCAATGAAATCGCAG
The DNA here is from genome assembly GCF_037994425.1 of Phyllobacterium sp. Lineage (NCBI taxonomy): Bacteria > Pseudomonadati > Pseudomonadota > Alphaproteobacteria > Hyphomicrobiales > Phyllobacteriaceae > Phyllobacterium > Phyllobacterium sp. Next base: position 3,135 of record NZ_JBBNAM010000018.1, on the reverse strand, counting down.
CATTCATCAATGCTATTGCCAAGGGCTCAAAAGCTACGCCCAGCGGCGAAGACGGCCTGATCGCTCTGGCGCTCGCCGATGCGGCCGTCCGTTCCGTCAAGGAAGGCAGGACGATTACGGTTTGAACCAAGGTTGCTCGCCAAAACCCTCCCCTTCAAAGGGGAGGGGCAGGTTCGCGGCGCGTTCGAAATGCCGTTTAGTTAGCGCACATTCACCCAGCGCTGCTCCTGATAGGAGCGGGCCATCGCGTGAACCGTTCGCTCGATTTCCAGCCCATCGGCAAACTCGATCAGATGGGCAGGTCCACCATTGATACGCTTGATGAGTTCGTGGCATTCGATGATCTTCAGATCGTTGAACCCGAGCCCATGGCCGGGTGCGGGGATGAAGCGGTCATAGGGCTCATGATGCGGCGCAGTGAGGATCGTACGGTAACCCTGTTCGGTCGGCCTGTCTGAGGTCACATAGAGCTGGAATTCGTTGGCTCGCTCCTGGTCAAACAGGATCGAGCCTTTCGAGCCGAAAACTTGAAGGGCGATGCGACCCTTGCGGCCCCAGGCCGATCGGTTGACCTGCAATGTACCGGCGACGCCGTTCTCCATGTGCATGAGGACGCTGGCGCTATCGAATGTTTCGACCGCGCGATCGCCGCCATCACCTGTCTTGCGTGTCGGATAGGGTTTGGACATGTCACACATGACGCGCGAAACCCGGCCGAAAAGCGTGAACAACAGGGAAAGCGGGTGCACGGCAAAATCGTCGAGCGCGCCATAGCCTGATGTTGCGGCATGCTTCCAGTTGAACAGCGCATCGGGGTCAGCCATGAAATCTTCGTCCATCTCGATGCGCAGGTGATTGATATCGCCGATGACCTTTTCCGCAAGGAGCCTGCGGATGTGACGGATCGCTGGGCCCTGGATGTAATTGTAGCCGAGGGCGGCCACCTTGCCCGATCGCTTTGCTGCCGTGAGCATGGCTTCGGCGTCGGCAAAAAGCGGAGCCATCGGCTTTTCGCACCAGACGTGCTTACCAGCGTCAAGAGCTTCGATCGCCATCTCTGGATGAAACTGATTGGGCGTCGTTATCGAGACGACATTGACCTCCGGATCCTCGATGACGGCGCGCCAGTCGCCGGATCCCTTCTGGAAACCGAATTCGCCGGCGCGGCGCACCGCGAGCTCGGCATTGGCTTCTCCGAGATGCACCAAACGTACGGGAGCAACGTCGCCGAATACGGCACGAACCGAATTCCACGCCAGTGCATGGCACTTGCCCATAAAGCCGGTTCCGATCAGTCCAACACCTGGCATTGCTCTCTCCCATCGCTTGCAGTTCTCGATTGAAATAATCTATAAGGGGAGTAAATGGAATAACTGATCCGTCTTGATACAAATATTTTGTTTGGGTGGTCATTGGCTGCAGGAAAGGTTTCGGGTGGAAAACATGGACAATGGAGCGCCGCTACCGCGGGATTTTGATGCGCTGCGCACCATGATCTTGGATCGCCGCGAGGTGCTACCCAAGCGCCTAGCGCAGATCGCTGCCTATGCATTGAGCAATCCAGACGAAATCGCCTTCGGGACCGCCGCCAGTATTGCGCAAACGGCGGGCGTGCAGCCATCCACGTTAATCCGATTTGCCCAGCATCTCGGTTTTGACGGCTTCACAAGCCTTCAGGCCGTATTTCGGGAACGCTTGCGAGAACGGCAGGTCTCCTACGAAGAACGGCTATCGGCCTTGCGGGGCGATACCCACGGCCTTTCCAAGAACCGTTCCATACTGAACGGATTCCTGACGGCTGCCACGCATTCGGTCGAAACGATATCGCATAATGTCGAGGAGGATGTCCTTGACCGGGCGGTGGACATTTTAGCCGGTGCCGAGACGATCTATCTCTTAGCGCGCCGCCGTTCCTATCCGATCACCGCATATATGGCCTATGCGTTCGGAAAGCTGAAAATCCGCAACCAACTGATCGAATCGACCGCGGGTATCGATCCCGAGATCATATCGTTTGCCGGCCAGCGCGATGCCGCCGTCGCCATCAGCTTTTCCCCATATGCCTCAGCCACGATCGAGCATGCGGCAGCGTTGTCGGCGCGCAATGTGCCGGTTGTTGCCATTACCGACAGTGCCTTCTCGCCCTTGGCCCAATCGGCAACCGTGTGGTTCGAGGCCGCGGAGGGAGATTTCTCAGGCTTCCGTTCCCTGTCGGGAACGATGGCGCTTGCCATGGCCCTCACCGTCAGTGTCGCCGAGAAGCGGCGGAACCTCAACAGATAGGCAGTTCTCAGCCCCGCGATATCATTGGGCAACTGTTGCGGTACGATTGACCGAGTGCAACTACGGGTCAAATAGCAAAAAGAACATACATTCCATATTGACGATTCGATAGAATTATTATTTCATATAGGGAAATTCCCCAAGCTTTGCGAGCGGGGCCAATCAGCATATTGGGAGGACCATCATGGACAAAGCTGATACGAGCAAGCCGCTTGACGTCATAACGATAGGCCGTTCCTCGGTCGACCTATACGGCCAGCAGATTGGCTCCCGTCTCGAAGACATTGCCTCCTTTGCCAAGTCGGTGGGGGGCTGCCCGACCAATATTGCTGTCGGTACGGCCCGGCTCGGACTTCGCTCCGCGCTGTTGACTCGAGTCGGCGATGAGCAAATGGGCCGCTTCATTCGCGAGCAGTTGCGGCGGGAGGGTGTCGCAACACAAGGTGTTATCACCGATGCGGAACGCCTGTCCGCCCTTGTCATTCTCTCCGTTGAAAACGACAAAAGCTTTCCCCTGATCTTCTATCGCGAGAATTGCGCCGACATGGCTCTCGATGAGAATGATGTGGACCCCGAATTTGTCCGCTCGGCGCGGGCTGTGGTCGTGACCGGCACACATTTTTCAAAGCCGAACACTGACGCGGCGCAGCAAAAGGCAATTCGCCTGATCAAGGAGGCGGGCGGCAAGGTCGTGTTCGACATTGATTACCGTCCGAATCTCTGGGGGCTTGCCGGGCATGGTGCGGGCGACAGCCGCTACATTGCCTCCGACAAGGTTTCCAGCCATCTGAAGACCGTTCTTGCAGATTGCGATCTGATTGTCGGAACCGAAGAGGAAGTACTGATCGCCTC